>JALHNR010000142.1 GCA_022843525.1 Methylocystis sp.
GGTCAACGCCGTCGGCGATCGTCTTCATGATCGGCTCCTTCGCCACGCCCGCGCTGGCGCGCCGCATCACGCCCGTCAATCTTCTCGCCGGCGGGCTGATCGTCGCCGCGGCGGGATTTGTCGGCCTCGCGCTGGCGGATGGTTTCTACGGGGTGCTTCTATCGTCTCTGCTGCTCGTCGGCTTCACGCCGGTGATCGCACTGACGACGGAAATCATCGTCACGTCGGCGCCGCCCGAGCGCGCTGGCGCGGCGTCAGCCTTGTCGGAAACGGCGATAGAACTTGGCGGCGCCCTTGGCATCGCCGCGCTCGGCAGTCTTGGCGCGCTGATCTATCGAGCCAAAATGGCTCACGTCGTCGCGGGGCTTCCGGCGGCCGTCGCGCGGGCGGCCGGCGCGACGCTCGGCGGCGCGGCGGATGCCGTCAAATTCTTATCGCCGGAAGTGGCCGAGCGGACGCTCTCCGCCGCGCGCGACGCCTTCTGCGCCAGTTTTCAAGCGACCGCCTGGTTGGGCGCCTTGGGGCTTGTCGGCGCTGCGTTCGCCACGAAGATTGCGCTCAAGCAAGCGCGTCCTCCGTCGCCGGAAGGCGCAGGCGAAAAGCCGAGTTCGGCCCCGGCGTAGCACGTCGCCCGTCAGGGCTCCGAGTTTGGGTTACGAGGCGGCATCTCACCGCGTCATGGCCGCGCTTGTCGCGGTCATCCACGCGATGACACGAGGCAAATGTCAGAACATGAGCCGAACCCGCGACAAGCGCGGGCATGACGGCGGAAGTGAGCTGAAACTGACCTGGGTTCGAAGGCCTGCGTCGCCCGTCATGCGCTTGTCACGGCGCGCGTCGAGCTTTAGCCTCCAGCGCATTCTGTTGTTTTTTGCGCTTGGGGGATTTCATGAGACTCGCCTCATACAATGTTGAGAATCTTTTCGATCGCGCACGCGCAATGAATTTCAAAAACATTGCCCAAGGTAAGCCTATTCTCGAGAGGTTCGCGGAGTTGAATGCGCTGCTGGCGCAGCCCTCGTACAGCGCCGCCGACAAGAAGCGCATGGCGAAACTTGTCATTGAACTCGATTTGGAAAAATCCGACATCGGCGATTTCGTCATCCTGCGGCGCAACAGGGGCGGGTTGATCAAACGCCCCAAGTCAGGCGGCGTTGAGATCGTCGCGAGCGGGCGCGCCAATTGGGTCGGCTCGCTGGAGTTGCGTGACGAGCCCGTCGACGAACAGGCGATGCGGAATACGGCGCGGGTGATGAGAGATATCGAGGCGGACGTTCTTGGCGTCGTCGAAGTCGAGAGCCGGCCAGTGCTGCGGGATTTCAACGCGGACGTCGTCGCTTCGTTCGGCGGCGAGACATTCCGCCATGCGATGGTGATCGACGGCAACGATTCGCGCGGCATCGACGTCGGCCTCTTGACGCGGCAGGGGTTTCCCATCGGCGCGCTGCGCAGCCATGTCGACGAGATGTTGACCGAGCGGAATCCGATCTTTTCCCGCGACTGCGCCGAGTTCGAGGTGACGGCGCCGTCCGGCGCACGCATGCTGGTGATGCTCAATCACTTCAAGAGCAAGGGTTTCGGCTCGCAGCAATCATCCAACGCCAAACGTCGCGCGCAGGCAAAACGCGTCGCTGAAATCTACGACGAACGCGTCGCCATGGGGATCAAGAACATCGTCGTGATGGGCGACTTCAACGACACGCCGGACAGCGAACCTTTGAGTCCTCTCGTCGAAGGGACGGATCTGAAGGACATCTTTTTGCATCCGACATTCGACGACGGCGGTTTCCCAGGCACTTACGGCAGTTGCGCCGCGGGCAATAAGATCGACTTCATTCTGCTTTCGCCGGCGCTGTTCGACAGAGTCACGAGAGGCGGCGTGTTTCGCAAAGGCATGTGGCCGGGCGCGCGGGCCAAACGCTGGGAGGCCTATCCGGAAGTCGCTCGCAAGGAAGACGCCGCCTCCGATCATGCGGCGATATGGGCCGACATCGATCTTTAGCGGGAGAGTCGCTCGATCAGCGCCATGGCGGCGGCTGGATTGCGTTCCTTTGCGCCGCTGATGACGTAGAGGAACACGTCTCGCGGCGTCGCCGCCTTCCGTTGTGTTTCCGCAATATAGTTGAGTTCGCTCGGCGCAGCGCCGCTCGCCCAACGCCGCGCGCGCTGCGCCCATTCATCGAGGGCGGCGGCGTCATAGCCCTGCGGTTCCGCCTCACGCGTTCCCATGATGCGCGCATAGACAAAGGGCGCGGTCAGATCGGCGATAAGCGGATATTTCGAATCGCCGGCGATGACGATGGCGACGCCATGCCGGCGCGCCAGCGCGACGAATTCAGCCGTCTTGAAGCTCTCATGGCGCGGCTCAATCGCGTGCATCAGCGGTCGGCCGCCAATGTTCTTTGGCAGCAGGGAAAGAAAGACGTCGAAGAACGCCGCCTCGAACTTCTTGGTGGGCAGGAATTGCCACAAGATGGGTCCGAGTTTGTCCCCAAGCTCCATCAGGCCGCTAGCAAAAAAGCGCTCGATCGACTCGCCCGCCTCCCGTGGCGTCTTCCGCATCACCGCAAAGCGCGGCGCCTTGACGCTGAAAACGAAATTTTCGGGCGCCTCATCGCGCCATTTGGCGAAGCTCGCGGCGCTCTGCGTGCGATAGTAGGTGGCGTTGATTTCGATCGAGGTGAAGTTACGGCTCGCATATTCGAGTTCCCGCTTATGCGGCAAGCCGGCGGGATAAAAGGATGCGCGCCAGGGCGCGTAGTTCCAGCCGCCGACGCCGACATAGATGCGTCCCGTCTTTTGACTCATTTGTGCTCCAGTCTGGCGTGTCGACTGGCGAGGGCTTGAGACTTGCCCCTGCTGCGCCATTTTTAGCGGCGTCATCGACAACATATTTGTCTTCGTCGCCGGGTGTCGATCGTCAGAAGCTGCGCCGATCGCATCTACCGGGTCGTTTTGGGGAAGGGGTCGCCATGGCGGCGAAATTGGTATCAAGATTTATATTCGCGCTGACCGCAACCGCGCTCGCCGCCTGCGATCGCGGCCCCGAACTGCCGGAGAGCGCTGGCTACGGACCCAATCCGACGCTGCCGGCGCCGCATCCGACCGGCGCCTTTCCTTACGTGAATATCGCGCGCGCCGTCGGCTGGCCAAGCGGCGAAAAACCCACGCCCGCCGAGGGGCTGGGCGTTGAAGCTTTTGCGACGGGTCTCGATCATCCGCGCTGGCTGTACGAATTGCCGAACGGCGACATTCTCGTCGCCGAAACCGATGCGCCGCCCAAATCCGAAAACGAAGGCGGCGGCGGCATTCGCGGCTTCTTCATGGGCCTCTATATGCGCCAAGCCGGCTCTGATCATCCCAGCGCCAATCGGATCACGCTGCTGCGAGATGCGGATGGCGACGGCGTCGCCGAGACGAAGGAGATCTTTCTGCAAAATCTCAATTCGCCCTTCGGCATGGCGCTGGCGGGCGATCAGCTTTATGTCGCCAACGCCGATTCGCTCGTGCGCTTCCCGTATAAGGAAGGCGACACGCGCATCGAGGCCGCGCCCGAAAAGGTCGCGGATCTGCCGGCCGGACGCAATCATCACTGGACGAAGAGCCTTGTCGCGGACCCGGTGGGCTCGCGTCTTTACGTCGGCGTCGGATCCAACTCCAACGTCGCCGAGAATGGCATGGAGGAAGAGCATAACCGCGCCGACATTTTGGAGATTGATCCGGCGACCGGCGATACGCGCGTTTTCGCTTCGGGACTACGCAATCCGGTCGGGATGGACTGGAACCCGGCGACAGGCGACCTCTGGGTCGCGGTGAATGAACGCGATGAGATCGGCGACAATCTGGTGCCCGACTATATGACGAAGGTGCGCGAGGGCGCTTTTTACGGCTGGCCATACAGCTATTTCGGACAGCATGTCGACGAGCGCGTGCAGCCCCAAGATCGGGAACTCGTCAAGCAGGCGATCCGACCAGATTACGCGCTCGGCTCGCATACGGCTTCGCTTGGCTTCACCTTCGTTGGCGACGCCGACCTCGGGCCGTTCCAGAACGGCGCGATCATCGGCCAGCACGGATCGTGGAATCGCAGTCCCCGCGTGGGCTATCGCGTCATATTCGTAAAGTTCGAGAATGGCGCGCCGGTTGGCGGCCCCAAAGAAATGTTGACCGGCTTTCTGGACGAGCGTGGCGAAGCGCGGGGCAGGCCGGTCGGCGTCATCGTCGATAAACGCGGCGCATTGCTGGTGGCCGACGACGTCGGCGGCGTCGTGTGGCGGGCAAGCGCGGCCAAGAAGGAAACCGACTAGCCGGCTGCGCTCGCATTTGGCCGCCGCCTATGCTATCGGCTGCGGCAGCCCGGTTTTTTCGGGCGGAGTCAAGGGTCTGGCGCACATGTCCGATATTTTCCATGAGGTCGATGAAGATGTCCGGCGCGACAAGGCGGCGGACCTTTGGCGGCGCTATCACACGCCGATTCTGATCTTCGCCGTGCTGATCGTCGCTGCGACCGGCGCGTGGAGCTATTACCAGACCAACCGTCAGAAAATGGCGGAGGCCGCGAACGCCCGTTTTGAAGCAGCGGTCGCGCTCGCCAACGAAGGCAAGGCTCAGGAGGCGGCGGCCGCTTTCGACGCGCTCGCCAAGGACGCCCCCAAAGGCTATGCGACGCTCGCGCGCATCCGCGCAGCGGAACTGCGCGAGGACAAAGCGCGCGCGCTCCAAGAATTGGAGGCGATCGCCGACGACAAGAATGTCGACAAACTGAACCAGGAAGTCGCGCTGCTGCGCGCCGCGCTGATCATCCTCGAGAGCGGCGACCGCCAGAAAATGGAACGCGCGCTCGGGCCCATGATGACCTCGAACGGCGCATTTCGCTTCTCGGCGCAAGAATGGAACGGTCTCGACGCGCTGGCCAATGACGATTTCGACGAAGCCGAGAGGGACTTCAACATTCTGCTCAGCGATCGCGACGCTCCGCAATCCGTGCGCCAGCGCGCCGCGGCCTATCAGGGGCTCCTGCACGCAAAACGCGGACCCAAGCCGGCGGCGGCGCCAGTGGCCGGGGCCGGGGGAGCTCCGAGCGGCGGCAATATCAGCGTGACGCCGGTGATCGAGCCCGAACAGGAAGGCGCTGCGCCGTCGGGCGAGGCGCCGTTCGAGGTGAAGCCCTCGAAATAATTGGTGAAGGGCCGCGGCAGCGCAGCGAGAAACGAGTCATGTCCTTTTCGCTCGCGATCATCGGCCGGCCGAACGTCGGCAAGTCGACGCTGTTCAACCGGCTGACCGGCAAGAAGCTGGCGCTTGTCGATGACCGTCCAGGCGTCACCCGCGATCGCCGGGAGGGCGAAGCCAAGCTCGCCGATCTGCGCTTCACCATCATCGACACGGCCGGGCTGGAGGAAGGCCGGGGCCCGACTCTGGAAGGGCGCATGCGCGCCCAGACGGAGAACGCGATCCTCTCCGCCGACGCAATTCTCTTTCTCATCGACGCGCGCGTTGGCGTCACGCCCGACGACAAATATTTCGCCGATCTCGTCCGTCGCGCCGGCAAGCCGGTTATCCTGATCGCCAATAAGGCGGAAGGAAAGGCCGGCGGGCCAGGCGTCTACGATGCCTTTTCGCTGGGTCTTGGCGATCCTGTGCCGTTTTCCGCTGAGCATGGCGAAGGCATGGGCGCGCTCTATGATGCGCTACGCGAGGCTCTGCCCGAGGAGACCGCCGAGCCTTTCGAAGACGACGTCGCCATTGAAGAAAATCTGCGCAACGACGATGAGGACGGCAGCGACCTCGATGTCACGAAGCCACTGCGCATCGCGGTCGTCGGACGGCCCAACGCCGGAAAATCGACGCTCATCAACCGCATTCTCGGCGAGGAGCGCCTGCTGACGGGACCCGAAGCGGGGATCACGCGCGATTCGATCTCGGTCGATTTCGTGTGGCGTGACCGCAAGATGAAGCTCTTCGACACGGCCGGTTTGCGCAAGCGCGCCCGTGTCGTCGACAAGCTGGAAAAGCTGTCGGCCGCCGACGCGCTGCGCGCCGTGCGGTTTTCGGAAGTCGTCGTGCTGCTCGTCGATTCGACGATTCCCTTCGAGAAGCAGGATCTCTCGATCGCCGACCTCGCGGCTCGCGAGGGACGCGCCGTCGTCATCGCACTCGGCAAGTGGGACCTCGTCGAGAACCGCGACGCTACGCTCATCAAGCTGCGCGAAGACGCAGAACGCCTGCTGGCGCAGCTGCGCGGCTGTCCGGTGGTTCCGGTGTCGGGCGCGACGGGGCAGGGGCTGGACAAGCTCATGCAAGCGATCCTCGCGGTTCATGAAACTTGGAACAAGCGCATCGGCACCGGGCGGCTCAATAGATGGCTGCTGACGCAAATCGAGGAGACGCCGCCGCCGGCGGTTTCCGGGCGGCGCATCAAGATACGCTACATGACGCAAGCCAAATCGCGGCCGCCGCATTTCGTGCTCTTCGGCAATCAGCTCGACGAGCTGCCGACGAGTTACGAGCGCTTTCTGATCAACGGTCTGCGCAAGACCTTCGACCTTCCCGGCGTGCCGATCAGGATTTCGAAAAAGTCGGGGGAGAACCCGTTCGAAGGACGTCACAAAGGCTGAGCGACTCTTGTGTCATGACGCCGCTCACGAGATTGTGGCGCCATGCTCAAGCCTTCTCCTGAAAAACTTCTCGCTCTCGGCATGTCGTTCTGGAACGCCAAGGCGCTGCTCTCGGCAGTGGAGCTCGGCGTGTTCGACGCTCTCGCCGACGGCCCCGCCGACCTTGCGGCGCTGACTCCGAAACTCGGCTTACACAAGCGCTCCGCGCACGACTTCTTCGACGCGCTCGTGGCGATGAAAGTTCTGGAGCGCGATGCCAATGGGCGTTACGCCAATACGCCCGAGACGGATTTTTTCCTTGTGCGTGGACGGCCGAGCTACGTCGGCGGGCTGCTGGAGATGGCCAATGCGCGCCTCTACGAGAGCTGGGGACATCTGTCGGGGGCGCTGAGAACCGGCCGACGCCAAAGCGAAAATCAGGACGAGAGCGATTTCTTCGCGGCGCTTTACGCCGATCCGAAACGCCTGCGCGGCTTCCTCTCGGCGATGAGCGGCGTCAGCGCCGGCGCCGCCCAGGCGATCGCCGACAAATTCTCCTGGCGGGACTATCGGACCTTCGTCGACGTCGGCGCCGCGCAGGGCATGGTCCCCGTCACAATCGCGCGGGCGCATCCGCATCTTTCGGGCGGCGGCTTCGATCTCCCGCAAGTCGGACCGATATTCGAGGAATTTGTCGCCGCCAATGGGCTCGCGGAGCGACTGCGGTTCTACCCCGGCGACTTCTTCAAGGACGATCTGCCCAAGGCCGACGTCATCATCATGGGGCACATCCTTCATGACTGGGATCTTGAGCAAAAGCGGCTGCTGTTGAGGAAGGCCTATGACGCCCTCTCGGAAGGCGGCGCGCTCATCGTCTATGAGGCCATGATCGATAATGATCGACGCGAGAACGCTTTCGGCCTGCTGATGAGCCTTAATATGCTGATCGAAACCGATGGCGGCTTCGACTTTACGGGGGCCGACTGCGAGGGCTGGATGAAGGAAGCCGGGTTCTCCAGCTCCCGGGTCGAGCATCTGACGGGGCCGGATTCCATGGTGGTCGGCGTCAAATAGAGCGCACCGCGCGCGCGAACGTCTCCACGGCGCCTGCGACGAATCCCCGCGCCGCCGCTTTGGATTTTGGTTGGACAGAAGCTAGTTTTGAATTATTCTAATTCTTGCGTCGGGGGCCTAACGGCCGCGCCGACTCAGATACTCGGAGGCAAAAAAATGGCTATGCTCAAGGGCAGCAAGACCGAAGAAAATTTGAAGGCCGCTTTCGCCGGCGAATCGCAGGCGAATCGCCGCTATCTCTATTTCGCTCAAAAGGCCGACGTCGAGGGCTACAATGACGTGGCGACCGTGTTCCGCTCCACCGCCGAAGGCGAGACCGGCCACGCGCACGGCCATCTGGAGTTCCTGGAGACCGTCGGCGATCCTGCGACCGGCCTGCCGATCGGCAAGACCGCCGATAACCTCAAGGCCGCGGTCGCCGGGGAAACGCACGAATATACGGATATGTATCCCGGCATGGCGCGCTCGGCCCGCGACGAGGGCTTCGAGGAGATCGCCGACTGGTTCGAGACGCTCGCAAAGGCTGAGCGTTCGCATGCCGGCCGCTTCCAGCGCGCCCTGGACGAGCTGAAGTAAGCAGAGAATTACGTCCTTCGCGTCATGGCCGGGCTTGACCCGGCCATGACGCGATGGGACCGGCGAAAGGCTCAGAGCCTGACCCGCGCGCCAGCGGCTGGGCTTCAGCATCCCTGTCGTGCGGCGACCGCTCCGCAGCATCCCCGCGTGGATGGCCGGGACAAGCCCGGCCATGACGGCCGTTGTATTTTGGAACAACAAAGATGAGAGAAGGCAGCCTCGAGGCTCCGATCCGGCATCCGCTGGATTGGCGGAGCGACGATTTCTATGACGATGCGAAGCTCGACGCGGAAATGCGCCGGGTCTTCGATATTTGTCATACGTGCCGGCGCTGTTTCAATCTGTGCGACTCCTTTCCGCGGCTGTTCGATCTCATCGACGAATCGAAAAGCGGCGAGCTCGACACCGTCGCGAGCGCGGATTTCAAACAGGTCGTGGACGCCTGCACCCTCTGCGACATGTGCTTCATGTCGAAGTGCCCCTATGTGCCGCCACATGAGTTCAACATCGACTTTCCGCATCTGATCCTGCGCTACCGCGCGGTCGAAGCGAAGAAGAACGGCGTGCCCGCCGTCGATCGCGCGCTTGCCGACACTGACCGCTACGGTAAATGGGCGACGCTGATCTCAGGCGCGGCCAATTGGGCGACGCGCCGCGACAACACAACGATGCGCGGCCTCGAGGAGAAAGTCGCGGGCGTCGATCGCAACGCCGAACTGCCAAAATACGCCAGCAAGACGCTTGAAGCGCAGGCGGCTTCGAATCCGCCGATGCGCGACGAGTCGGCGCCGGCAAAATCCCGAAAGGCCGTGCTCTACGCCACCTGCTACGGCGACTACAACGATACGTCGATCGGCATGTCGGCGCTGGCCGTGCTCGCGAGGAACGGCGTCGAGACCAAAGTCGTGCACCCGGCCTGCTGCGGCATGCCGAAGCTCGAACAGGGGATGCTCGACGACGTGGCGGAGGCGGCGCGCAAGGTCGCCGCGGCTTTCGCGCCTTACATCGACCAGGGCTACGACATTGTCGCGCCCGTGCCGTCCTGCGCGCTGATGCTGAAATTCGAATGGCCGCTGATTCTGCCGGAGGACGAGAGCGTCAAGCGTTTGGCTGAGGCGACATTCGACCTGTCCGAATATGTCGTCGACATCGCGCGCAAAGAAGGCTTGGCTGAAGGCATGGCGCCGCTCAATGGCGGCGTCGCCTTCCATGTCTCCTGTCATTCGCGGGCGCAGAACATCGGCCAGAAGGGCGCCGAGCTGCTTGCGCTGATCCCGGAAGCCGATGTGGCCGTGGTCGAGCGCTGCTCGGGCCATGGCGGCGCCTGGGGATACAAGAAGGGCAATTTCGAAACGGCGATGAAGGTGGGCAAGCCCGCCGCGCGGCAGTTGCAGAACGCCGACAAGAAGCACGTCGTTTCCGAATGCCCGCTTGCCGGACTGCATATCGAACAGGAGATCGAGACGCTCGGCGGCGAGACGCCCAAGCCGGAACGCGTCGGCCATCCGATCGTGCTGATGGCGAGAGCTTATGGACTTGCAGGCGCGTAAACGTCGGATTTTTTCCTCATCCTGAGGCGCGAGCGAAGCTCAAGTCTCGAAGGACGAGGAAAAATTTGCGTGGGATCCTCACCT
>JALHNR010000143.1 GCA_022843525.1 Methylocystis sp.
TGGGTTGGCGCTCGCCGACGTGCTCGTTCGCGGCGGCGAGCGGGCGGCGGCGCTCGGCCTGACCGCGCCGATCTCGGCGCGCGACGTGATCGACCGGCTGGCGCGCGCGCTGGCCGACAACGCAACGGAGGCGACGCGCGACGAGCTTCCGCCGCAGGCGCCGATACGCCCCCGCGCCCGCGTCATTCTGATCTCCGACTTCCTCATCGATCCCGACGCGCTTGCCGCGCGCCTGCGGCGCTTCGCCGACGCCGGCGCCTCCGGCGCGGTGCTGATGGTGACCGATCCCAGCGAAGAAACCCTGCCGTTCTCCGGCGAAACCACTTTTCTGGACACCGACGGCGGCCCCGCCTTCTACGCAGGCGACGCGCGCAGTCTGCGCGCGGCCTATGCGCGGCGGTTCGAGGCGCATCGCGACGCCGTGCGCCGCGCGGCGCAACGCGTCGGCTTTATCTTCCTGCAGCATCGCACCGACAGGCCAGCCTCCGAAGCGGCGCTGGCGCTCGCCATGGGACTGCTCGGAGCGGATGGAGTCAGCTTCGAGGAGCGGCGCTGATGTTTTCCTTCGCCGCGCCGCTTGCGCTGTTTGGTCTCCTCAGCCTGCCGATGATCTATTGGCTGTTGCGGGTCACGCCGCCGCGTCCGCGCGAGATCGTCTTTCCGCCGACGAAAATTCTGCGCGAACTCAAGCCCGATGAAGAGACGCCGGCAAAAACTCCTTGGTGGCTGATGGCGCTACGGCTGGCGCTTGCCGCCGCGTTGATCTTTGCGATGGCGGGACCGGTCTGGGCGCCGAGCGGCGTCGTCGCGTCCGCCGCGCCGACGCTCGTCATCCTAGACGACGGCTGGACGGCGGCGCCGACATGGGAGCGACGCCTCGCTGGCGCCGCATCAATCATCGAGTCGGTGGCGCGCGCCGGCGGTCCGGTCGCAGTCGCGCTTGCGTCCGAATCCGCGGCGCCGGCTCCAGGCGATGGGCCGCGCGCGATGGAAAAATTACGTTCGGCGCGGCCCAAGCCGTTTCTGCCGGACCGCAAGGCGATCGGCGAACAGCTCGCCGCCTTCGCTCACGCCCATAGGACGGCGCGCATCGTGTGGATCAGCGACGGCGTCGCGCAGGGCAACGCCGTAGGCTTCGTGCGCGCGCTGAAAGAGTCGGGCGCAGCCGCAGTCGAGATTTACGTCGAAAACCATGCGCCGCGCGCCCTCGCCGCGCCGACAAATGATGCGGCCGCGCTGAGCGTCGATGTGCTGCGCGTCGGCGACGACGCGTCGGCGGTCGTCGACGCGCTCGATGCGAAAGGTCGGACGGTCGGCCGAGCCGCAGTGGATTTTGGCGGCGCGCCGCGCGTTCGGGCGAAAATCGAACTGCCGGTCGAACTTCGCAACGACGTCAGTCATCTGCGCATCGAAGGGGAAAATTCCGCCGGCGCCGTCGCGCTTCTCGACGCGCGCTCGAAAGTGAAGCGCGTGGCGCTGATCGGCGGCGGCGCCGCGAATGAGGCGCAGCCGCTGCTCTCGCCGCTCTACTATCTGGAAAAAGCGCTTGCGCCTTTCGCCCAAATCCGCACGGCGCGTCCCGGCATTGTAGATCCGGTGCAGGCGCTGCTCGGCGAACAACCTAATATCCTGGGTCTTGCCGATGTCGGGCTCGCGCCTGGCGAGACATTCGACGCGGCGTCGCGCTTCGTCGAAGAGGGCGGGACGCTCGTTCGTTTCGCAGGGCCGCGTCTCGCCAACGCCGACGATGGTCTGCTGCCCGTACGCCTGCGCCGGAACGGCCGCGTGCTCGGCGGGGCCATGTCCTGGGAGGAGCCGAAGGCGCTCGCCGAGTTCGACGCCACGAGCCCCTTCTTCGGCCTGCCGGCTTCGAAGGACGTCACGGTGCAGCGGCAGGTGCTCGCCGAGCCAGATCCGGGACTTGCGGACAAGACCTGGGCGCGCCTTTCCGACGGGACGCCGCTCGTGACCGCGGAACGACGCGGGAAGGGGCTGATCGTGCTGTTTCACGTCAACGCGGACGCCAATTGGTCGAATCTGCCAATCTCGGGGCTCTTTGTTGAGATGCTGAAACGGATCAGCGCCATGGCTGGAGAATCGGCGCCTGCGAGCGGCGAACGGTCTGGCATGGTCGCCGATCCGTCGGCTTTCGCGCCGATGCGCCTACTCGATGGATTTGGCGCGCTCGGCGCGCCGGGCCTCAGCGCGCAAAGCATTCCGCCGGGCTTCAACGGGCCTGCAAGCGCCGAACATCCGCCCGGGCTGTATGGCTCGGGGGAGGCTTTCGTCGCGGTGCAGACCTTGCGCCCGGCTGACGAGATCAGCGCTTTCGATTTCGCCGCCGCCGGACTGAACGCGGACGCGCTGCGCGCGGGCGGGCAGCTCGATTTGCGCGGGCCGCTGCTCGTCTTCGCGCTCGCCGCCTTCATCGCCGACGCGCTGATCGTTCTGTCGCTTGCCGGAAAGTTGCGGCTGCGGTCGCTGGGGGCCGCGACCGCGGCGCTTCTGGCGCTCTCTTGCGTAGCGGCGATGATTGACGAAACGCGCGCCGAGTCGGCGCCGAAATCGTCCGTCTCCCAGCGCGATAAGGACGCCGCGCTAACGGCGCGGCTCGCCTATGTGATCTCGGGCGACGCACGCATTGACGAAATATCGCGGCTTGGTCTCGAGGCGCTCACTCAGGCGCTGAATGCGCGCACCTCTTTCGCACCTGGAGATCCGGTGGGCGTCGATCCGTCGAAGGACGAGCTCGCCTTCTATCCCATGCTCTACTGGCCGATCGTCGCGAGCGCGCCGCAGCCTGCGGCCAAGACGATGGCGAAAGTCGCCGCCTACATGAAGCAGGGCGGCACAATCATCTTCGACACGCGCGACGCGCTCTCGCAACGCATCGGTGGCGCGCCGACGCCGGAGTCGCAATGGCTGCGCGATCTAACGAAAGGCCTGGACATTCCGCCGCTGGAAGTGACCCCGCGCGATCACGTCATCACCAAGACCTTCTATTTGCTCGATGGATTCGTTGGCCGTTACGCCAATGGCGAGACCTGGGTCGAGGCGCTGCCGCCGGAGCCGAAAGACCAGGCCGCGCGTCCGGTGCGCGCAACGGACAGCGTCTCCGCGATCGTCATCACCTCGAACGACCTCGCGAGCGCCTGGGCGCATGACAAACGCGGCCAGCCGCTGTTTCCCTTGACGCCGGGCGGCCCGCGGCAGCGCGAATTCGCGCTCCGCGGCGGCATCAATCTGGTGATGTATACGCTGACCGGGAACTATAAGTCCGATCAGGTGCATGTGCGCGACTTGCTGGAAAGGCTGGGCCAGTGAGCGACCTCACGCTCGCCTTTTCGCCGCTCGTTCCCTGGTCGGCGCTGATCGTGCTCGGCGTGCTTGGCGCCGGCGCGCTGGCGCTGATGGCGTCCAAACGCCAGCGTGGCGCGCCGATCCGGGCGTTCGCTTTCGCCTTGCTGATTGCGGCGCTCGCCGACCCATCGCTCGTGCGCGAAAAACGCGATCCGCAAAAGAGCGTCGTCGCGGTGGTTGTCGACAAGAGCGACAGTCAGAATTTCGGCGCGAGAAACGCGCAAACGGAGGAGGCGCGCAAGGCGCTCGACTCTGCGCTTGCAAAATTCGGCGACGTCGAGACGCGCACGATCACGGTGTCGAACGACGCTTCGGGCAATGACGGCACCAAGCTCTTCGGCGCGCTCGCCGAAGTTTTGAAGGACGTTCCGTCGGAGCGCGTCGGCGGCGCGATTCTTCTCACCGATGGCGTCGTTCACGATATTCCCGCCAAGGCCGAAGCGCTCGGCTTCAAGGCGCCTGTTCAAGCGCTCGTGACCGGGCATCAGGGCGAGCGCGACCGCCGCATCGAACTCGTCGAGGCCCCGCGTTTTGGCATCGTCGGCAAGGATCAGATCATCCGCGCGCGCGTCGTCGATCTTGGCGGCGACGGCGCCCGCATCCCGATTTCAGTGCGCCGCGACGGCGAGGCGCTGCCGACCTTCAGCCCCGTGCCGGGCGACATCGTCAGCATTCCGGTGCGCATCGAACATGGCGGACAAAATGTCGTCGAACTCGAAATTCCGTCCGCGCCCGGCGAGCTGACGCCGCTCGACAACAAAGCCGTGCTGACGATCGAGGGCGTGCGCGATCGACTCAAAGTGTTGCTTGTGTCGGGCGAGCCGCATCCCGGCGAGCGAAGCTGGCGCAATCTCTTGCGCGCCGACGCCAATGTCGAACTGGTGCATTTCACCATTTTGCGGCCGCCGGAAAAGCTCGACGTCACGCCGGCGAGCGAATTGTCGCTGATCGCCTTTCCGACCGCCGATCTCTTCGGGAAGAAAATCAACGAATTCGATCTCATCATTTTTGATCGCTATTCGAGCCAGACGACGCTGCCCTCGATCTATTTCGAGAACATCGCAAATTATGTCGAGAATGGCGGCGCCTTTCTCGCGGCTGTCGGCCCGGATTACGCAACCCTGCGCGGCCTCTATTATTCGCCGCTCGAAAACATCCTGCCGGCGCGCCCCGACGGCGCGCTCATTGAACAGGCGTTTCGCGCCCGCGTCAGTAAGGACGGCGAGAAGCATCCGGTGACGCGCGGCCTCGCCGGCGCCAAATCCGAGCCGCCGAATTGGGGCGAATGGTTCAGGCAGGTCGACGCTAATGTGTTGAAAGGCGACTCGATCATGTCGGGCGTGCGCGACAAGCCGCTGCTGGTGCTGTCGCGCGAAGGCAAAGGCCGCGTCGCGCTGCTGCTCTCTGATCAGATTTGGCTCTGGGCGCGCGGCTTTGACGGCGGCGGCCCGCATGTCGATCTGACGCGCCGCCTGGCGCATTGGCTGATGAAGGAGCCGGATCTCGAAGAGGAGGCGCTGCGCGCTTCCGCGCATGGCCGCGAGGTCGGCGTCGAGCGCCAGACGATGAAGGAGCGACCGGCGCCGGTGATGGCGACGGCGCCGTCCGGCGCGCGCGACGAAATCGCGGTCGCGCAGAGCGAGCCGGGACTTTGGCGCGCGCGTTTCGACGCGAAGGAAATGGGCCTGTGGCGTTTCGAGAGCGAAGGCCTGACGGCGCTGGTGAATGTCGGTCCGCCCAATCCGCGCGAGTTCCGCGAAGTCGCCTCGACGACAGAGAAACTGCAACCGCTCGTGGAAGCGACCGGCGGCACGGCGCGGCGTTTATCGAACGGCGGCGCCGACACCGTTTCGATGCCGCGCGTCGTCGAATTGCGCGACGCCAACCGCTATGGCGGCGCCGACTGGATCGGGATCAGACAGACCGGCGCCTCGACGCTCGTCGGCGTCGAAATCGCGCCGCTGGGTCTGGGTCTATGGGCGATGCTGGCGCTCGTTGGCGCAGTGGTCGCGGCATGGGGCTGGGAGGGGCGGCGGTAAACTTGCTGCGTTTCAACACATGCAGGCTTGCTGCAATGAAAGGCGTTCATTCCTCCCCTTGACGGGGAGGGTGGTTCGCGAAGCGAACCAGTTGGGGTGAACGTCTCAGTCATTTTAATTTACCCCCACCCGCTCGCCTTCGGCGAGCGACCTCCCCGCAAGGAAGAGGTAGGACGCGGCTTATCCTGCTAATCTCCATCATCTCGGAGAGATTCGCCTTGCCCACCTACCGCTCAATCGGCCTCATGTCCGGCACGTCCATGGACGGCGTCGACGTCGCGTTGATCGAAACCGATGGCGACGCCACCGTCGTCTTCGGGCCGACGGGGCACTACCCCTATAGCGACGCAGACCGCGCGCTGCTGCGCAACGCGCTTGCGGAAGCCGCGACGCTCGAAGATCGAGACGCGCGGCCCGGCGTTCTCGCCTTCGCCGAGCGCATGGTGACCGACCGCCACGCCGAGGCGGTCGAGGCGTTGTTGCGGGACAATGAAATCGACCCGGCAAGCGTCAATATCGTCGGTTTTCATGGCCAGACGGTGCTGCACCGTCCCAAGCAAAGGCTCACGATACAGATCGGCGACGGGCCGGCGCTCGCCGCGCGTCTCGGGCTCGACGTCGCTTATGATTTTCGCGCCGCCGACATCGCCGCCGGCGGCGAGGGCGCGCCGATCGTGCCCGTGTTCCATCGCGCGCTTGTCCTCGCTGGCGGCATGAAGGGCGAGGTGGCGCTGCTCAATATCGGCGGCGTCGCCAACGTCACTTATGTCGCGGACGGCGAAGAGCCGATCGCCTGCGACACGGGACCCGGCAATGCGCTCATCGACGATCTGATGCTTCAGCGCACCGGCGCGCCGATCGACCGGCACGGCCATATGGCGGCGCGCGGCCGCGTCAATGAAGCGACGCTGCTCAAAATGCTGGCGCATCCGTTCTTCGATCAGCCGCCGCCGAAATCGCTCGACCGCAACGCCTTCGCGCTCGATGCGGTCGCCAAGCTCTCGACCGAGGACGCCGCCGCGACGCTGACCGCCTTTACGGCGTCTTCGGTGCTGCGGCTGTTTCCGCATCTGCCAACTCAGCCGCAACTGCTGATCGTGTGCGGCGGCGGCGCGCGCAACCCAATCCTCGTGCGCGAACTCGTCATGCGGCTGCCGTGCAAGGTGACGACGGCCGACGCGGTCGGATGGTCAGCGGATTCGATGGAGGCGCAGGCCTTCGCCTATCTCGCCGCGCGCGTGCTGGAAGGACTGCCGCTCACCTTCCCGACGACGACTGGCGCTCCCGAAGCCATGGCCGGCGGCGTGCTGGCACGAGCAACCGCGTAAGCGTCAAAGATCCCAGTGTCATTCCCGGAAGGCCGAAGGCCTGACCGGGAATCCAGGGTAGATCCAGTAATGCTCTCTTTGCGCTGGATTCCCGATCGCGCTTCGCGCGTCGGGAATGACATTGAAGCGTCAGTCGCCCCGCGCGGGAATGGCGATCCTCGGCGGATTGCCAAGACGCCTGTCGAGATAGGCGTCGACATGCGCGATCAGCGGCTCGATCCTGTTCTCGAAGAAGTGGTTCGCGCCCTCGACCACGGCATGTTCGATGAGAATGCCCTTTTGCGTCTTGAGCTTCTCGATGAGCGCGGTCACTTCCTTGAGCGGCGCGACGCGGTCTTGGTCGCCGTGGATGAAGAGGCCCGAGGAGGGGCAGGGCGCCAGGAAGGAGAAGTCGAAACGATTGGCCGGCGGCGCGATCGAGATAAACCCCTCGATCTCAGGACGGCGCATCAACAGCTGCATGCCGATCCAGGAGCCGAAGGAGACGCCCGCGATCCAGCAGGCGCGCGCTTCCGGATTGACCGCCTGCGCCCAGTCGAGCGCGGCCGCCGCATCGGAAAGCTCGCCCGAGCCGTGGTCGAAGGCGCCCTGCGAACGGCCGACGCCGCGGAAATTGAAGCGCAGCACGGAAAAACCACGCTCCGCGAAGGCGTAGTAAAGGTGATAAACGATCTGATTGTTCATCGTGCCGCCGAACTGCGGATGCGGATGCAGAATGATCGCGATCGGCGCGCCGCGCGTGGCGGACTGATGGAACCGGCCCTCGAGCCTGCCGGCCGGACCGGTGAAAATAACCTCGGGCATTCGGAATCCCTTGCGAAACGGGCAGGCGCGCCTTCTACCACGCGGGCTGGTGTAAAATGCAAGGAAATTCGGCGGCTCCCGGGCCGTGGCGAAATTTCGCCGCTCCGACCCAAGGAATTCGCGGTCACAGCCGTCAATAGTCTCGACGGGATCGAATAGCGGGGGCGACTTGCCGGGCGAAGACACCGACGGCGAACTGGCGCGACGGGCGGCCGCCGGCGAGGCTGCCGCCTTCGCCGTGCTGGCCGAGCGCCATTACGACCGCGTCTATGCGCTCGCCTGGCGCTGGTGCGGCGCGCGCGCTGAGGCGCAGGACATCGCTCAGGACGCAATGGTGAAGATGGCGACGGCGATGAGCGCTTTTCGCAACGACTGCGCCTTTACGACCTGGGCCTATCGCATCGCCTATACGACCGCGGTCGACCATATCCGGGCGCGGCGCAAAATTGTGGCGCTCGAACCCGCGCGAATGTCGGCGCTTGTGGACGGCGCCGACGGCGAAACCCCAGAGGATGAGATGATGGGGCAGGACCTTTGGCGCGTGGTGCGCGCCCTGCCGGATCAGCAACGCGACGCCGTGCTGCTCGTCTATGCGCAGGACCTGTCGCATGGCGAAGCGGCGGCTGTGATGGGTTGTTCGGAGAAGACCGTGTCGTGGCATCTGCATGAGGCGCGAAAACGCCTGAAGAACCAGTTGGAGCCCGCGCGATGATCGAACCGGATCTTACGCGCCTTGCAGACGCGCCGGTGCCGCCGCCCGAGGGCGAGGCGAAGCGCATAGCTGTCGGGGCGGCGATCGCCGCATTTGAAAAACGCGCAGCCGCGGCCCAAGGATCGGCCGCGCCGCAACGTCTCAGTCACGCATCCTCTCCATTGGAAGGGAAACGAAAGATGCGTCAGACGTTCTATTTCAATCGCGCGCTCGCGGCCTCGATCGCCGCGCTGATGATCGGCGCGCCCGCCGCCGTCATGCTCTCGCGCAACTATGCGCCGGGCGGCGGGAGCATATCCAGTCTTCCGATCGGCCGCACCGCGCCTCCGGCCGCGATCGCCGTAGCGCCGCACAGGGAGGCGCCGGCAGCGGTCCCGCCGGCTCCAACGCCCTCGGCGCCACGAGAAGAGCGATCGAAGATGGCAGGCGCGCTTGGCGGCCGAGCCGATGGCGTCGCTGCGCCCTCTCCGCGCCTCGCCGGTTCGGTTCGAGACGATGCTACGCAGCGACTTTCGCGATCAATTCAGCCCGCGAAGCCGGTCGCCGCGATGAGCGCGGAAGGCGCTCGGCCGCCGATGTCGGTTGATACGAATGTCGCGCCGGAAAGCGCGTTTGGCGACAGGTTCGAGTCAAAGGAGACGAACCCCGTCAAGTCAGCGGCGACGGAGCCCGTCTCGACCTTCTCGATAGACGTCGACGCAGCCTCCTACGCCTTCGCGCGCCGCGCGCTCAACGCCGGGCGCCTGCCGCCGAAAGATTCGGTGCGGGTCGAGGAGTTCGTCAACTACTTCCCTTACGACTATGCGAAGCCCGAAAGCGCGCAGACGCCGTTCAAGCCGACGATCACGGTGACGCCGAGCCCTTGGAACGCCGGCAATCGCCTCGTGCATGTGGCGATACAGGGCTACGCGCTGCAAAGCGCCGAGCGCCCGCGCGCCAATCTCGTTTTTCTGATCGACGTTTCAGGCTCCATGTCGCCGCAGGATCGGCTGCCGCTCGTCAAGAACGCGCTCCGAATGCTCGTCGACGAATTGAAGCCTGAGGATTCGGTTGCGGTCGTCACCTACGCTTCGGGCTCCGGCGTCGCGCTGGAGCCGACGAAGATTGCCGATAAGGCCAAAATTCTGGCGGCCATCGACGCGCTCGGCGCGGGCGGATCGACCGCCGGCGCGCAAGGCATTCAGGACGCCTACCGCCTGGCCGAAAGCAATTTTGATAGGTCGGCGGTCAATCGCGTGATCCTCGCCACCGACGGCGATTTCAATGTCGGCGTCACCGACCAGAGCGAATTGAAAGGGCTGATCGAACGGAAGCGCGAGAAGGGCGTTTTCCTGTCGATACTCGGCGTCGGCCAGGGCAATTACAATGACGCGCTGATGCAGGCGCTGGCGCAGAACGGCAATGGCGCGGCGGTCTATGTCGACACTCTTAATGAAGCGCGCAAAGCGCTGGTTGACGAAGCGTCTTCGACGCTCTTTCCTATCGCCAAGGACGTTAAAATCCAGGTGGAGTGGAATCCCGCGCGCGTCTCCGAATATCGCCTGATCGGTTATGAAACACGCGCGCTGCGCCGCGAGGATTTCAACAACGACAAGGTGGACGCAGGCGATGTCGGCTCCGGTCACCTCGTAACCGC
>JALHNR010000144.1 GCA_022843525.1 Methylocystis sp.
ACTCGTCAAGCAACTCGCGCTCTTGCCCGAGGCGCCTCCCGATCAGCAAAGTCTCTTTCCCGCAATCAGCGTCGACGATCAGCGCCGCGTGATCGCCGACGCCCTGGTGGAAGAGGCGCGCGCTCTCGCCGAACTTCACCACTTTTTCCATTGGGAGATCGGCTTTCCCAATATCTGGTCCAATCTCGCCAGCGCCGAGCCCATCGGCGGCTTCGACGCGGTGATCGGCAATCCGCCCTATGTGCGGCAGGAGCTGCTTGGAGACGAGGTCAAGCGCGCGCTGAAAAAATCCTACGCGGCCTTCGACGGCATGGCCGACCTCTATGTCTATTTCTACGAACAAGGCTTGCGATTGCTGCGTCCCGGCGGGCGCATGGGTTATGTCGTCACCAACAAATGGCTGAAGGCGGGCTACGCCGAAAATCTGCGTGACCTCTTCGCCGCAAGAGGCTGGCTCGAATTTGTCGCGGATTTCGGCCATGCCAAGCACTTCTTCCCGGACGCCGATGTTTTTCCGTCCGTGCTCGTGATGAGGAAGCCGGATCGCACGGTGCCGGTCCCCGCAGACGCCGCCATCTGCGTCATTCCGCGCGAGGCCGTGCCGAGAAAAGGACTCGCCGGCACCGTCGCCGAGGCCACATTCACGCTGCCGCGCGCCATGTTCACGAAAGAGAGCTGGGTTCTCGAACCGAGGCCGGTGATGGACCTGCTCGACAAGATCAGGCGCAATGGCGTTCCGCTCACGGAATATACGGGCGTGAAACCGCTATATGGAATCAAGACGGGATTGAATGAGGCCTTCTTGATCGATACGCCGACACGCGAGCAGTTGGTGCGCGATGATCCAGCTTGCGCGGAAATCATCAAGCCCTATTTGCGCGGACAGGACATCGAGCGCTGGCACTCCCCCGACAGTGGGCTTTTCATGATTGTGCTCAAGTCGAGCGGGAATTTCGAGTGGCCATGGGCGAACGCCGCGGACGAAATACAAGCCGAGGCGATTTTCGCGCAGACCTATCCCGCGCTGCATCGACACATGAAAGTTTTCGAGGAGTGGTTGGACGCAAAGACCAACAAGAAGGCGGGATTACGCCATCGCGAGGATCGGGGACGCTTTTGGTGGGAATTACGCGCATGCGATTATTATGCAGCGTTCGAAAAGCCAAAGGTGCTTTATGTAGACATCACATGGTCCGCTTCGTTCAGCCTCGACCGATCCGGGCGGTTCACGAATAACACGGGTTATTTCATTCCGTCTGGAGACCCCTGGATCGTGTCTGTGCTGAACGCGCCAATCGGTTGGCATTATTCGTGGCGGCGCGCGCAACACGGTAAAGATGAAGCGCTGCGATATTTTACGAGTTTCGTCGAGGGCTATCCGATCCCTCCAATGCCAGCGAACGCGAAGTTCTCGACGCATGTTGAACGAATCGGCACCGAGCGATCCGAAGTTGCGCACGGAGTGCGTGCGATCCTCGACTGGCTCCGCCACGAATTCGGCCTCGACAAGCCGGGAACGACGCTGACACAGCCGCATCTGCTCGACGCCGACGGCTTCGTCGCCGCCCTGCGCAAGGCGCTGCCGAATTCACGCAAATTCTCCGCCGCCGACATTGCGCGTCTGAAACAGGAATACGCGCTGACGATCGAACCCGCGCGCCGCGCCGCGAACGATGCACTCGCGCTCGAACGCCGGCTTTCGGACCTCGTCGACGCCGCATACGGACTCACGCCCGAGGACGTCGCCCTGATGTGGGCGACCGCCCCACCACGAATGCCATTCACGCCGACAGAACCATCATGATTCAATATTTGCCATTCTGCCGGCGGAAATATCGGCGTGGCGTGCTGCAGCGGAGAACACGACAAGTCCCTTCCGCTATTTGAGGTAAATCAGTTGCGCGGT
The DNA here is from genome assembly GCA_022843525.1 of Methylocystis sp. Taxonomy (GTDB): domain Bacteria; phylum Pseudomonadota; class Alphaproteobacteria; order Rhizobiales; family Beijerinckiaceae; genus Methylocystis. The sequence goes on from JALHNR010000144.1 coordinate 1,907, forward strand.
TCCACGCTGTCGACGGTAGCATTGACTATTTGCCGACGTTCGACACAACCGTTTGCAATCCAAGCCAATGGTGCAAATTCATTCGAAACGGAATTGAGGACGGAGTAGAGTTGAGCGTTTGCGCGACGTCCAAACCGCTCGCTCCAGAGCAGAGGTTCTCTGCCATCAAGCAGTTCCCATTCTGTCAAATGCTGCCGACGCCACTCGCCTGGCTACTTCGTCAGCCACTGCCCATAAGCCTCAACGTCTATCATAGGGACGGTGCCGCTGAACTGAAGCTGCGAGATCAGCTTGAACAAGAACGCAGTCGCCGGCTTGTTCTCGTTTACGAACGTGTAGGTCGCGGCAGCTTGATCGAAGGAGAAATGGCCATGCGATGCGACGCAGCCGATGTCGAGCCGCCCTTCATCGATATCTGCCCCTAAGGCTTTCTCGAACGAAGGGCCGAGCGCCGGGCACCATTCGCTCTCGAAAGTAAGGAGGCCGCCCAAGATCGGGATCAGCGGCTTGGGTGGGTAAACCCCCTTCGCGTAAGGAATAGGGAGGCTCGTGCGGTGAAGACGGCGGACGCTCGCAACCTTCTCTTGCGCGTAAGCTACGAGGGCGGCGTCGGCCGTCTGCTTCGCTTCAAACACTGCATAGACGCTTTCAGCCGGGATGATCGTCTCATTCTCATAGCTGAAGATGAACGGCGAATACTGGCGGTCGAAAACGACGACGTCGATCTGCTGACTGAAGTTGCCCTGGCTGTCCACCACATGTGCTTTCGCCGCTTGGTAGCGCTTGGGTAGGTACGTTTCCAACATGCTGATCCAAACGTTCTCGCTCGCGTCGCCCTTTGTACCCGGATGGTTGAAACTCTTTCGCACTGTTGCGAGCCGCTGCTGAATGTCCTCATGCAAGGAAGAGAGCAACTGGGACAGGGACCATTCTGACATTGGACGCCTTTCATTTCGGGGTTGGCCAAGACCAGGCCGTCAGGACAGCGGGAACTTCGGGCCAAAAAGATCACGCCACGCTCGCAGCGCTTCACCGTTTCGGCCTCGCCGCACATGGTCGATCGCGAGCGTCGCCTCGCGCTCAGCGGCCCGCAGCAGATCGCGCGCCCGAGCCTTTCGCGCGGCGTCCATGCCGTTGCTGATCGCGGGGCCGAGGCCTGCCGGGTCGGGCCACTCATCGGAGATTCGGTCGGCAAGAGTCGCAAAGAAGCCCTGTATCTCGCGATCGAAGCTGCCGCCCCAGCCGCCGTACAGGCATTGAAGCGCCATGACCTCAATGAGAAAAGAGGGCTTCACCGGTTTCTCGCCGTGCTTCGGCTTGTTGTTCCAGTATTTGACCATTCTCACCAAGCCTTTCCACTCGCTGGAATAGGCTTGATGAGCCACGGTCGCCTTCGCGGCGTGGGTCTGCGGATTGGTCTTGATCCACTCACCAAGTTCGTTGTCAGGAATTTCGAAGTCCTGGTCCTTGTCAAAGGCGGGGACAACGTCGACGCTGATGACGCGATAGTCGGTGTTATCCTCGGCATCCGCTTTCACGCCGAAGTCGACGTTTATGGATCGATTCTGCTTCTTAGCCTTGTCGCCGTATTTCTCGACCAGCGCGTTGTGGAAGTCGGTTAACACGAATGATGGCGCTTTCGACCGGTAATGGTCCTCCACGGATTTCAGGACGAAAAAGATGTCCACGTCCGTCAATGGCTTCGTCTTTGTCCAACGTGCATAGGAGCCAGTGAGAAAGCTGCGGTCGATCTTGAATTTGGTGTCGAGATAATCCCGCACCTCCTGCTGCCGTGCGGACGCATTTTTCTGCTCTTTGTCGTTCAGTTCGAGGCGGCTCTTGAACTTGCGAAACACTTCGTCGATCGTCAGCATCAGTTTTGCCTCCAGTACGCGGCGCTTCCGCCCAGGCCGCTGTGCTCGATCGTCGAGCCAAGACTCTGCCGCACCATCCCGCTCGTCGAGCGGTAAGTGGTGGAGGACCATCCGGGGACGGCCGGCCGGCCGGGCTTGTTGTCCATCAGCAGCCGATAGCTCGCGGCACTCGGCGCCACGCCGGACTTTCGGATGGCGTATTTAAGCTGCTCGGTATCGGTCCAGAAACTGCCGTCGCCCGAGGACCAGTTGTAAACGATGTCTATGTCCCAGCGTGTTATGAGCGCGTCCGTCCTAGGGTCGTATATCTCAAGGATGACTGTCTGCAGATCGCCGCTATCGAGCCATGTGCGGAGCGCAAGCATGTTGCTTTCCCAGCCATCCACCAGCTTGCTCGGATCGAGTCCGCTCAGTCGCACAATGTCCTTCAGGCTTTTGAGGATGTTGTCCGCCACGTAGGTGACAGAATGCGTATAGGTGTTGACGGTGACGCTGGTCATGGGCCGAGGAACCCTTTCGGATCGAAGACTAGAGCCTGAGACTTCGTTGCGACCGCGCCGTCATCGGTCGAGACTGCAGCGTCGCGGTCGCGCGCTGTGATCCGGCTGCTGTGCTGGTTCAACGCGTCTTGAACCCACGCGAGATCGTCCGCCAAGCAGGGGAGCGACATGCGCCAGTCGCCCTTCAGCGGATCGAAGCCCAGCACGTCTTCGTTGGCGTCCGAGCCCTCGATGGCGTCGTCGTCATAGAGGCAATAGATACGCGTCCGAGGGCCGTCGCAGGTGACGACGATCGCCGCGTCCTTGGGTCCCTGGTCGGCGATCACGCTTGCGGCGACGCCCGCGACGGCAAGTAATTCGGTCCGGGCGGCGCTGGTCTTGTCTTGCGTCAACAAGTCGACGATCGCGATCCAGGTTTGCAGCGCGTCACGTTGCGGCGTGCTGCGGAAGGTACGGCTAGCGATGGTGCTCACGGGGTCTTGCCTCCTTGGGTGCGGCTCGCCTTGGCAGCGCGCGCGGCAGCAAGCAGATCCTCGATCGTGACCCGTTCCGGGTTCATCGCGGTCTGCGGGCTGCTCGCGAGCGCGTTGGCCACCATCTTACGGATCGCCCGCCCGTCGAGACCGACACATTCGGCCGCGCAGCGCTCGATATGCGGCGACGCGGGCAGCTTGCCGATGGCGGGATAGGTTTTGCCGAGGCCACTTAGGCATTCCTTCAGAATTCGGCCGCACGCCTCGCGGTCCGGCAACGGCACGTGCATGACCAGATCGCACCGCGAGGTGAATGCGGCATCGACCGCTTGCGGGAAGTTACTGGTGGCGAGGAACAACAGGTTCGGGTGCTGATCGGCGAGGGCGTCGAGTTGCACGAGCACGGCGTCGGTGGCGCGATGGATGTCGATCGGGTTGGCCTCCAGGCTCATTTTCGACCGGTCGGCGGCCAGCGTCTCGACCTCGTCGAGCAGCACGATGGTCGGCCCACCAGCGGCGGCCTCCGCGATCGACTGCGAAAACAGGTCCGACACCGCGCGCTGGGTCTTGCCCATCGCCGAGCTTGTCAGGGCGTGCGGTTCGACCTCCAACAAGCGAAACCCGCCACCCTGAAAAGACTCGGCGGTGCGGTGCGCCAGCCCGCGTGCGAGTGATGTCTTGCCAGTGCCCGGCGGCCCGACGAGCAGGATGACGCCGTGCAGGGGAATGACGCTGCGATCAATCTTGCCGCGCAGCGTGAAATTCAACATCGCTTGGGAGATGAGCTGCGCCTTCAGGCGGTCGTCCAGAATGATCGAGTCCCACAAGGCGCCGAGCTTCGGGTCCGGGAGTCGACGCATCCGTTGAATGCCCTTGGGCCGGTTCAGATCGTCCTCTCGCACCGCTGCTAAGTTTCGCATCGTCGATCGCCCTTGTGCTTGTTTCCGTGTTCGTCGTCGGAAGCGCTGAATAAAAGCGCGCCCTGAAAGCGCGGTGCCGGTGGTCAACCCTTGGGCGGATTAGGGTCTCGCCCATGGCTGTCACTTTGGGCGATGCGGCCATCCTGGTTATGGATGCGCAGCTCCGTCCCCTGATTCCGGCTTACCTGCCGGCCCTGGTCGACCGCCTCTCGCTTTGTGTCGAAGTGTCCCGATGCGCGCACCGCCCCGCCGCGCTTGATGTCCCAGCCTCCGGCTGGGTTCGGCACCACATGATGGGTATCCGGTCCACGTTTTCCTGACATATTGCGCCCCCTTCAGGCTGGTAGGAAAAAATATACCTCTACTCCGAACAAAATATGGCAGTGCAAATGCGCGTTGTCAAGGATATGATGTGCCGCTACTCTGAACACGCCAACACCCACTCAGGAGGAGAAATGACGTGTCGACGCCGCTAGGCGACAAGATCCGGGATCTGCGCAAGGCGAAGGGCTACACGCTCGACAAACTCGCAGAGCTCGCGGAATCGAGCAAAAGCTACATATGGGAACTGGAGAACAAGAACCCGCCTCGGCCCTCGGCCGACAAGATCGCGAAGATCGCCGCAGTCCTCGGGGTGACGGCGGACTACCTCATCGACCCGACCGAGACGGTGAAGGTCGAAGACGCGACTGACAACGCCTTTTTCCGCAAATATCGGAAGATGGACCCCGCTACCAAGGACAAGATCCGGCGGATGGTCGATTTGATGGGCGAAGACGAATGACGCGCCCGTTCTCCCCCGAGCGCTGGGCGTTCGAGATCACGCATATCCTGAACGCAGTCTTCGGGCCGGATCGGTTTCCCGTAGACATCCCAGCTGTCGCCTGGGAATACACTGCGCAACGATTCCCCGAAGACCCAATCATCAGCGTCAAAGGCGACAACCTGCCGGGCTTTGACGGCGCCCTGTTTCGGGCGCCGCCTGGCCGCAACGGCTGGGGTATCATCTACAACAACCGGATTAGCTCGAAGGGCAGGATCAACTTCACGCTCGCGCACGAATTCGGCCATTTCCTCCTGCACCGCCTGGCCTATCCCAACGGCTTTCGCTGCGGCGAGCAGGATGTGGTGCGTTGGGATTCCGAATATGGACAAGTCGAGCATCAGGCCAATGTCTTTGCCGCCAATTTACTGATGCCGCTTGACGACTTTCGCCGGCAGATCGCTGCGACCGCGAAGGTCGATCTCGACATGATTTCCCATTGCGCCGATCGTTACCGCGTGTCGCTGATCGCCGCCACCTTGCGCTGGCTTAGCTATACCCAAAAGCGGGCGGTTCTTGTTGTATCTCGCGACGGTTTCATCCTCTGGGCGCGTTCGAGCGCGCCGGCGCTGAAGACCGGCGCCTTCTTCAGAACATCGACGGGCCCGATCGAAATCCCGTCAGCATCGCTCCCGGTAGAGCAGAACCTGCTCGTAGACGGTAGAGCCAGCATCGATCATGGCGCAGGCGTCTGGTTCGGGGAGCCGGTTCGAGAGATGACGGTTTTCGCCGAGCAATGCGACTTCGCAATCTCGCTGCTGTTGCTGGATGATGCTGCGTCGTTCGTGTCGTTCGAGTCTGACGCGGAGCGCGACACATATGACAAGATGGTGCCGCAATGGAGCCGGCGAGAGTGGTAGCACGAAAGACCGTGGTCTATCTGAACCGAGCGTCAACAGCTCCACAAGCACCCCTATATTCGCTTCTTTGCTCTCCCTCTTTCACGTTTAGAGTTCGAAAACGAAAATTCGGTAGTTTAAACAAAACCCCGCTCGGAGAGATGGGACCGTGGGCGACAATGCCGATCTCGAAAAGCGAGCTGTCGAGGCTTTGCGCTGCTACCGCGAGGCGCTCGCCCGGGTTGAAGGGCTGGAACAGGAGGAGGCGGCCGCGCGCCGGGCGCTTGCCGATTGGCAGGGCCGTGTCGAAATCGCACTGTTCAATGGCCGCGCTTCGCCCGGGAGATCGCATCTCATCCAGACCGGCCAGACGACCATTGCTCGACTGCACGAGGTCAGGTTCGCCATGAGCGAGGCTACGGCGGCGCTTGACTCGGCTTACCGAGCACTTGCCGCCTTCGACGATGAACTGGGCTACATCCCGATTCCGGGGACGGCCAAACCGGATCCGACGGACGCCGCACACAGCCCTGAGGAGTAAAATGCCCGACGCCGGCTTCGCCCCGCCGTCAGGGAATCAGCCCTCGCCTCAAGGCCAGCGCCACGGCGTGCGCCACATTCTCGGCATGGAGTTTGTTACGCGCATTGTCGAGATGAAAGGCGACCGTGCGCGTCTTGATGTCGAGTATCTGGCCGATCTGATCCATGGCGCGCCCACGTGAGGTCCAGGCGAGACACTCCGCTTCGCGCTGGCTCAACGGCGACGATCGCCTGAAAACGGCTGACGATTTCAGCGCGGCTTCGGCATGGGAATGGAAATACATGGCCATGAGCTGCAAGATTTCCTGCGCTTCCGCGACCTTCTCGAAAACATCCGGACCGCCCTTATCAGCAGCGAAGGTGAAAAGTGCAAAGCGGTCGAACCCGGCCCGGATCGGAATGGTGACGCCTTTTTCTATGCCGAACTCAGCTGCTTCGCCGAAAAAGCGTTTGCAAGGGTTTCCCCGCCCCTTCGATGCCCGGGCTCCGTTCCAGTGGAACAGATCGCGGTCGCGCCGTGCTCGAATGATCACCGGATCAATCTGCTGATAGCGTTCGTTCAAGTAGTGCGTCGTCCATTCCTTCGGATAGGTCGAGATCAGAGTATGAGCCTCGTCAGAGAATCCGAGATAAGCGAACGAGCGAAAACCCAATCTTTGAGTCGCCCGCTCACCGAGCGCGCGGAAAGCCAATGGGTCTGACGCCGTATGCACGGCGTCGACAAATTCCTGAAACACATTTTCTAGCTGCCGCATTTTTTAACCCTTTCGCCTTGCCCCGGCGCCCGCCTGCTCCTGCTTTATGCAATGGCCTCACGTTGCATGTGCTCGAATGAACGCTGCCGCTAATTTGCGAGCGGTATGTGTAAGCAGGATGCGGCAATTTTATGAACACCTTTGCGCAAACACCCCCTGCGAAATCTCGCAGGTTCGGCGCGCTCGCGCTTTTGGTTTGTTGCGCTGCGAATTCACCATCGATTCGGAAAGCTCAATCTCATGCAGATCATCGCACTCAGCCGCGCACGCTTGCGCGCCGACGCCCGCCTTATTTCGAAAAGGCGCTCGCGCCTTCTGCGCGTCGCCGCCTGACCGCCTGCAGAACCACACGACATGGACCCTTCAGCCTTCATGGCGCTCGCCGAGCGCTGCACGCCCGGCGTCGATGCGCGGCCGCTGATCGAAATCGTGCGGATGGCGAGTGGCATTGAGCCGCTTTCGCTCACGATCGACAGCCAGAAGCCGATCAAGATATTGGCGACATCGAAGCCGGAAGCAATTGAATTGGCGATACAAGCAAAGATCGCCAGACAAGACGCGCGGCTTGGTCTCGTGGGTCTGACCTTCGGCGATCTCGACAAGGCCAGGATCGGCGTGGCGGAAGCCTTCGAGCCTTGTCCGGCGTTGCGCGCGGCCGTGCAGATTCTCAGTGACGACCCTAAGCATTTCGCGGGACCGAAAACAGCGCGCGTCCTGGGCGTGGCGCGCGCGAGGCTCCCGACCGACGATGAGGTCGAGCATCGCGAGGAACGCATTGTCGCGGAGCCAGAGCCGCCGCCCAAGAAGCCATGGGACGTGTTCGGCAGTGCATCCGGACGTTCGCTCCTTGTCTATGAGGCGCCCTCGCCTTCCCCACGCTAACCGCACCGCCAATCACTCACCATCTCTCGTTCACATGGAGCCCTCGATCCGTCATGCAATCACTGCCTCGCCGTCTCTCCTTCCTCCTGCTCGCCAGCGCCGTCATGACGCTCGCCCTCAACGAGCCCGCCGCGGCGCAAAGCGCCAATGTCGAAAAGGTTCTCCAGAATATCGTCGACGCGCTCACCGGCAATGTGGCGAAGCTGCTCGCGACGCTCGCCATCATCATCACCGGCATGTCGTGGATGTTCGGCT
>JALHNR010000145.1 GCA_022843525.1 Methylocystis sp.
CGGCGGCGGTCGGGCTCTGGATCTTGGCGGAAATCGGCATTTTCGCCACCGATCTCGCGGAAGTGATCGGCACCGCCATCGGCCTGCAATTGCTGTTCGGCCTGCCGCTTGCGGTCGGAATCCTCATCACGGTGCTCGACACCTTTCTGGTCCTTGCTTTGGAGCGGGCCGGCTTTCGCAAGATCGAGCTTTTCGTCGTCGCGATGCTTGCGCTCATCGCCTTTTCGTTCCTGGCGCAACTCATCATGGCGCGCCCCGATCTGGCGCAGGTCGCGCAAGGACTCGTTCCGACGCAGCGCTTTTTCACCGATCCAGAGATGCTCTACATCGGCCTCGGCATCCTCGGCGCGACGGTGATGCCGCATAATCTCTTCCTGCACTCTTTCGTCGTGCAAACCCGCGCTGTGGCCGAGCCGCTCGATAAGAAGCGCGAGGCGATTCGCTTCGCGGTGATCGACAGCACGCTGGCGCTGTTTCTCGCCCTGTTCGTCAACGGCGCCATACTCGTTCTCGCCGCCGCGGTTTTCCACGCGACCGGCCATACGGAAGTTGCGGAACTTGGCGAGGCCTACCGGCTGATCGCGCCGCTGCTCGGGCAGCCGGTCGCGGCGACGCTCTTCGCCGTCGCGCTGATCGCCTGCGGGCTCAATTCGACCGTGACCGCCACCCTCACCGGCCAGATCGTCATGGAGGGATTCGTGCGGCTGCGGATGAAGCCGGCGACGCGTCGGCTCATCACCCGCTGCATCGCGATCGCGCCGGCGATCGGCGTGACGCTTTACGCGGGCGAGTCGGCGACGGCGCAATTGCTTGTTCTCAGCCAGGTGGCGCTGAGCGTGACGCTGCCCTTCGCCGTCGTGCCGCTCGTGGCCTTCACGGCGCAGCGCAGCGTCATGGGAGAACTCGTCGCGCCCAGACGCACCACCGCGCTTGCGGCGCTCATCGCCGTCGTCATCATCGCGCTGAATGCGAAGCTTCTCTGGGACGCCGTCGCCGGCTGAACGGCTTACGGACGTGACAGACGGTAGTGTCTCAGTTTGAAAAATAGACACCCTCGATGGCGTCTCGCGCCGCACTGATCTCCTGTGGTATGCCTAGAGCCAAGCATGGAGGGGAAGGTTGTCCGGGAAAGTAGCGGCCTTTGCACATTACGGCGTAACTTTGAAGAATGATCAATGGAGCTGGTCTGGGTTGACGCCGGACGGGGAGGTCGTGCTTGCGCTCTGGCAAGATGAATTTTGTTACAAAGACAAGCCAGTTTCATACAGTCCAAATTCTGACCTGCTGCACCTTTGGAAGGACCGACCTGGCAACAGAGAGCGGATTTCCAATCTGATCCATGCCCGAGAGCACCGAGGCGGTCGTTTCAGGGTAGTGGTGTTAAAAGCGGTTGATACTAAAGTCGATCCACGAAAGGTCGGAGAAGCATTTCCGCGGCCAAACATGATCATGCAGTTATCGGAATTGAACGAAGAGACCGGAGAGTTCCGCGCGCATTTAGTAGAGGCGGCGTGATGCTCACCGGCCCTAAAGGCGAGAAGCGCCCCGCTGACGCCATCGCGCTCTCCGTCAAAGTCATGCGCATCGCTACGGGCGAGCGCGGCTCCTAGGAAAAAGGCGCGCGAAGAACTTTCAAACTGAGCGCGCGATTGCCAAGCCGACGCATCTGGCTTAACTCGACGCAGTTTTTTGGAGCTGCGTCGAGATGAAACTTCCCAATCAATTCTATCGTCCGCTCGCCATCGGCGCCCCGGCGCCGCTACGCGAACCGCCCGTCAAGGTCGAGCGGATGATCCATTTCGTGCCGCCGCATCTCGAAAAATTCCGCGCCAAGGTTCCCGAGCTCGTCAAACAGGTCGACGTCGTGCTCGGCAATCTCGAGGACGCGATTCCCGCCGACGCCAAGGAGGCCGCCCGCGCCGGCTTTATTGAAATGGCCAAGGCGACCGACTTCGGCTCGACCGGCCTGTGGACGCGCATGAATGCGCTGAACAGCCCCTGGGCGCTCGACGACATGATCGAGATCGTCGGCGCAGTCGGGAGCAAGCTCGACGTCGTCATGCTGCCCAAGGTCGAGGGACCCTGGGACATCGCCTATCTCGACCAGCTCCTGGCGCAGCTCGAAGCGCGGCACAGCGTGACGAAGCCGATCCTTATTCACGCCATTCTGGAGACGGCGGAAGGCGTCAAGAATGTCGACGCCATCGCTTCGGCTTCGCCGCGCATGCATGGCATTTCGCTTGGACCGGCCGATCTCGCCGCCTCTCGCGCCATGAAGACCACCCGCGTCGGCGGCGGCCATCCCGATTATAAGGTGATCGCCGACGCCGAGCCCGGCCAGGGCCCGCGCGCCTCGTTCCAGCAGGACCTATGGCATTACACCATCGCCAAGATGGTCGACGCCTGCGCTTCCGCCGGCATCAAGGCCTTCTACGGCCCCTTTGGCGATTTCTCCGACGCCCCGGCCTGTGAGGCGCAGTTCCGCAACGCCTTTCTGCTCGGCTGCGCCGGCGCCTGGTCGCTGCATCCGTCGCAAATCGCCATCGCCAAGAAGGTCTTTTCGCCCGATCCGCAAGAAGTCGCCTTCGCCAAGCGGGTGCTTGACGCGATGCCGGACGGCACCGGCGCGGTGATGATCGACGGCAGAATGCAGGACGACGCCACCTGGAAGCAGTGCAAGGTCGTCGTCGACCTCGCCAAGCAGGTCGCCGCCAAAGACGCCGACCTCGCCAGGATCTACGGATTCTGAGAGGATTTGGCTGTGGCGCGACGTGCGATTGACGGCTGCGCCCCGGCTGCGTTACTAAAAGGCAAGTAAACAGCGTGTTAAAGGCGCCTTGGAATGCCGCGAGAAAACTCCGCGAAATTTTCTATTGGACAGGTGGTCAAGCATCGCCGCTATCCTTTCCGCGGCGTGATCTATGACGTTGATCCGGTGTTCGCCAACACTGAAGAGTGGTGGCTTTCAATTCCGGAAGAGCTGCGTCCGAACAAGGATCAGCCTTTCTACCACCTCTTCGCCGAGAACGCCGAAACCGAATATGTCGCCTATGTGTCGGAGCAAAATCTGCTGCCCGACAACAGCAACAGGCCGGTGCGCCATCCACAGGTCGACGAGACCTTCGAGCGCGACGACGACGGCGTCTATCGCATGCGGGCGCCCAAGCGCCACTGAGCAGCGGCGCTCCCGATCGGACCGGCGCTGCCGCATTGCGAAAAAAACCCGCAGCCGCCGGGATTGACGATCGCGCGAATCGACCACATTTTGGTTGCAGGTCGAACTTCATCGCGGGAGAGACCGGCGCTCGCGCCGGCGCCGAAGGCGAAACCGCCCCGGAAACGCTCAGGCCCCAAGGACCGCGACGAAGTAGAAACTCTGGAAAGCGGCGAAGCGCGCAAGCGTTTCGCCCACCGAAGGGCGTAACCTGTCGCTTTTAGCGCAGGGAAATCTCTCAGGTCACCGGACAGAGGGGGCGCGTGGCGAAGTTTGAGCTTTGCTGCGCCAACCATGTCCTGGCGGAGTTGATGGTGACCGAACTCGACGTCGCGACCGCCGCGCCTCCAGCGCTGGCCAAACTTCCGCTCGACGCCGTGCATCGACGGCTGGGGGCGCGCATGGCGCCTTTCGCCGGCTACGAGATGCCGCTGCAATATGAGCAGGGCATCGTCGCCGAAACGCTCCATACGCGACGCAGCGCGAGTCTGTTCGACGTTTCGCATATGGGTCAGGCGATCCTCGCCGGCGCGCGCGCCGCACGAGCGTTTGAAAGCCTGACGCCGGCGGATTTGGCGTCGCTTTCGCCGGAACGCACGCGTTACACGCTGCTGCTTAATGAGAGCGGCGGCATTCTCGACGATCTTCTCGTCACTCGTCTGCCCGGCGTCGAAGAGCGGCTGCTGCTTGTGGTCAACGCCTCGCGCAAGCAAGCCGATTTCGCGCTAATCCGCGCCGCGTTGCCGCAGTTTGATTTTAATCCATTGGACCGCGCGTTGCTCGCCCTTCAGGGCCCGCGCGCGGCCTCGGTCCTCGGCGCACTCCTCCCCGGCGCCGAGGACCTTCCTTTCATGGGCTGGCGCGCCTTCGACTTTGGCGGCGCGCCGCTCTTCGTGTCGCGCAGCGGCTATACGGGCGAAGACGGATTTGAACTGTCGCTGCGCGCCGAGCATGCCGAAGACCTCGCGCGTCTCCTGCTGTCGTATGAGGACGTTGCGCCGGCGGGCCTCGGCGCGCGCGACGCCTTGCGGCTGGAGGCGGGCCTGCCGCTCTACGGTCACGACCTCGACGAAACTACAGATCCCGTCGAAGCCGGACTCGGCTGGTCGATCGGCAAGCGCAGACGCGCGGAGGGCGGATTCCCCGGCTTCGAGCGCATTCGGCTCGCGCTTGAGCAGGGTCCTGCCCGCAGGCGCGTCGGGCTCGAGCCGCAATCAAAGGCGCCGCTGCGCGAAGGCGCGGAGCTTTCAGCGCGCGACGGCGAACCCGTCGGCCATGTGACGTCGGGCGGCTTTTCGCCGACTCTGCAACGACCGATCGCGATGGGCTATGTCGCCAACAATGACGCAAAGCTCGGCGCGACGCTTTTGGCGCCGCTGCGCGACAAACGCGTCGACGTCACGGTGGCGGCTCTGCCCTTCGTCCCGCACCGCTATTTCAAAACGCCGGCTGGAAAGGATGCGAGATGACCGATCTTCGCTACTCCAAGGATCATGAATATGTCGCGCTCGATGGCGATCTCGCGACGCTGGGCATATCGGACTATGCACAGTCGCAGCTCGGCGACATCGTCTTCATCGAACTGCCCGAAGTCGGCAAGAAGGTCGCGAAGGGCAAAGAGATCGCGGTCATCGAGAGCGTAAAGGCCGCGAGCGAAGTCTATTCGCCGGTGAGCGGCGAAGTCGTCGAAGTCAATCCGGAGCTTGGCGAAGCGCCGGCGCTCGTCAACGACGATCCGCTTGGACGCGGTTGGCTCATCAAGGTGAGAGTCAGCGACCCTGGCGAATGCGCATCGCTGATGGACGACGCCGCCTATTCGAGCTTCCTGAAGACGATCTAGAGCAGGCTCCGAAAAAGTTGACAGACTTTTTCGATGGGAACCTGCTCCAGCATTTTGATTTTGAGCGATTCCTATCGATCACATGATTCCATGTGATCAGGAAGCGCTCTAAGCGCAAGGAAAAAAACGATGCGCTATCATCCGCTGTCAGAGGCCGACAGAAGCGCGATGCTCGCGGCGATCGGCGTGTCGTCGATCGAAGCGCTCTACGCCGACGCGCCGCCCGCGACGCTGCTAAAAGCGCCGCTCGACCTGCCGAACGGCAAGTCGGAGCTCGACGTCGAGCGTTTCTTCGCAAGGCTCGCCGCCCGCAATATGCCTGCGTCGCGCGCGCCGTTCTTGTCGGCGACGGCGCCTATAAGCATCACATCCCCGCGAGCGTCGATCATCTCATTCAACGCTCGGAATTCTTGACGAGCTACACGCCGTACCAACCTGAGATTTCCCAGGGCACGCTGCAATATCTCTTCGAGTTCCAAACCCAGGTCGCTCTGCTGACGGGCATGGAGGTCGCCAACGCCTCGATGTACGACGGCTCGACGGCGACCGCCGAAGCCGTGCTCATGGCGCATCGCGTGACGAAGAGGCGCAAGGCGCTGCTGTCCGGCGGGCTGCATCCGCATTACGCCGAAGTCGTGCGCACCATTTCGCGGCTTGCCGAAGACGAAGTCGAGACGATGGCGCCGGACATTCACGCCGCCGAAGATCTCGTCGCGCGCATCGACGACACGCTCTCCTGCGTCGTCGTGCAGACGCCCGATTTTTTTGGCAATTTGCGCGATCTGACGAAGATCGCCGAAGCCTGCCACAAGAACGGCGCGCTGCTCATCGCCGTCTTCACCGAAGCCGTATCGCTTGGTCTGCTTAAATCTCCTGGCGCGATGGGCGCCGACATCGTCGTCGGCGAGGGCCAGTCGATCGGCAATTCGCTGAATTTCGGTGGACCTTACGTCGGTCTCTTCGCCACGCGGCACGAATTCCTGCGTCAGATGCCCGGCCGCCTCGCCGGCGAAAGCGTCGACGCCGACGGCAGGCGCTCCTATGTGCTGACGCTTTCGACGCGCGAGCAGCATATCCGCCGCGACAAGGCGACCTCCAACATCTGCACCAATTCCGGCCTTTGCGCGCTCGCCTTCACCATTCATCTGACCTTGCTTGGCGAAGCCGGGCTGACGCGGCTCGCGCGCGTCAACCACGCCAACGCGGTCTTGCTGGCGCAGATGCTCAAAGACGTTCCAACGGTCGAAGTCCTCAACGAGAGCTTCTTCAACGAGTTTACGCTTCGCCTCAAAGGCGACGCCGCCGCGCGTGTTGAGAGCATGGCGGCGCGCGGCGTGCTCGCCGGCGTTCCCGTCTCGCGGCTTCTGCCGCGCGCCGGACTTGACGATCTCCTCCTCGTCGCTGCCACCGAAGTGAATACGCAAGAAGATCGCGACGCGTTCGTCGCGGCGCTTAAGGAGTCGCTCTGATGCTCGACAGACCCGCAGTCGTCGAACCGCTCGATGACGACAAAACGCCTGCGACCTTCACCGGCAATCGCGGGCTCGATCAGGAAGAGCCGCTGATCTTCGAGATCGGCCGCATTGACGCGACCGGCGTCGATATCGACGCTCCCGCGCCAGTTACGACGCGGCTCGGCGCGCTTGAGCGCAATGCACCCATCGGGCTTCCCGGCCTCACCGAACCGGAGACGATGCGCCATTATGTGCGTCTGTCGCGCAAGAATTACTCGATCGACGCCGGGCTCTATCCGCTCGGCTCCTGCACGATGAAGCATAATCCGCGCAGCAACGAGAAGATCGCGCGCTATGAAGGCTTCGCGGATCTGCATCCGCTGCAGCCGCAATCGACCGCGCAGGGCGCGCTGGAGTTGATGCAGATTCTCGCCGACTGGCTGATGACGCTCACCAACATGCCGGCGGTGGCGATGTCGCCGAAGGCCGGCGCGCATGGCGAACTCTGCGGCATGATGGCGATCAAGTCCGCGATCGCGGCCAGAGGCGAAGGCGCGACGCGCAATGTCGTTCTCATTCCGCAATCGGCGCATGGCACCAATCCCGCGACGGCGGCGCTGCTCGGCTTTTCGGTTCGCGTCGTTCCGGCGGCGGCGGATGGAACCGTGCGGGCGCAAGCCGTTAAGGACGCGCTCGCTCCCGATGTCGCGGCGATCATGCTGACCAACCCCAACACTTGCGGGCTGTTCGAACGCGAGATCGTCGACATCGCCGACGCAATGCACGAGGCCGGCGGCTACTTCTATTGCGACGGCGCGAATTTCAACGCCATCGCCGGCGTTGCGCGCCCCGGCGACTTCGGCATCGACGCCATGCACATCAATCTGCACAAGACCTTTTCGACGCCGCACGGTGGCGGCGGACCTGGCGCAGGCCCGGTCGTTCTCTCAGAACGTCTCGCGCCTTTCGCGCCGGTCCCGTTCATCCGCCGCAACGGCGACGCGCTGGAGCTCGTCGAAGCGGCTGAGGGCACGCAGAGCTTCGGGCGCCTGACCGCCTTCCATGGCCAGATGGGCATGTTCGTGCGGGCGCTCGCCTATATGCTCGCGCATGGGACCGACGGGCTCGCGCAGGCGTCGAAAGACGCCGTGCTGTCGGCGAACTATGTCCGCGCGTCGCTACGTGACGTGATGGCTCAGCCGTTCGGCGATCGCATCTGCATGCATGAAGTTCTGTTCGACGATTCCTGGCTGCGCGGGACCGGCGTGACGACGCTCGATTTCGCCAAGGCGATGATCGACGAGGGCTATCATCCGATGACGATCTATTTTCCGCTCGTCGTCCACGGCGCCATGCTCATCGAGCCGACGGAATCGGAATCGAAAGCCTCGCTCGATCTCTTCATCGCGACGCTGCGCGATCTTGCGCGGAGCGCCAAAGCCGGCGAGGTCGCGCGCTTTGGCCCCGCGCCGCGATTGGCGCCGCGCCGACGCGTCGATGAAGCGCTCGCGGCGAGAAAGCCGGTGCTGCGGTGGGAGAAGAAAACGGCGGCGGGTTAGGAGCGGATCGTTGATGGCGGAATCGCATTGCGAGTCCATCTCACACGAACGCCCGTGACGCGTTCGCTCGGCGTGTCATTCCCGGCAGGCCGTAGGCCTGACCGGGAATCCAGAGCAACGTCACGAAGCATTATTTTTTCTGGATTCCCGATCGCGCGCTATGCGCGCGTCGGGAATGACATTCGAACTGTTCGATAGACGCGATATCAGAGCGCCGGCGGCGCGGTGCGCGGCGGCAGAATCGGCAGCACGACCTCAGGCTGGCGCCCGGTCAGCGAATCCAGGAAGGCGACGATCTTGTCGGTTTCGTCGGCGCTGAGTTCGACGCCAAGCTGGCTTTCGCCCATCACCGCCACGGCCTTCTTCAAATCGAAGGTCGCGCCGGTATGGAAATAGGGCGCCGTCAGTTCGACATTGCGCAGCGAGGGAACCTTGAAAGCGTATTTGTCGGCGATCGCCTTGGTGACCGCGAAGCGGCCCAAGTCGTCCGGCGGCAGAAATTCCGCGGTCGGCTGTTTGACGACGCCGAAACGCGCATACATGCCGCCGCCGACATTCACGCCGTTGTGGCAACTGGCGCAGCCCTTCTCGATGAAGAGCTTCAACCCGTCCTTTTGCGCGTCGGACAGCGCCTGATCGTCGCCCTTGAGCCAGCGGTCGAACGGCGCGTCCGGCGTGATCAGCGTCGCTTCGAACAACGCGATGGCCCGGCCGATGTTGTCATAGGCGACGGGATCGCTCTGTTCGGGAAAGGCCTGTTTGAAGGCCGCCACATAACCGGGGATCTTCTTGAATTGCTCGACGGCGCGCTGTTTTGCGCTCGCGTGTTCCGTCGGATTGATCGGCATCGGCCCCCCGCGCGTCTTCAACATCGCCTTGGGATTGGCCATCACCGAATTGACCACCTGGTCGGAAAGATTGGCGGCGCGCCCGTCCCAATACTGGGACTTGTTGAAAATGGCGTTCAACACCGTCAGCACTTCGCGGCCGGCGAGCTGCGCATTATGCCCGCCCGAAAGCGCGCCGCCGTCGACGCCGCCCATGCTCAGATTGTGACAGTCGGCGCAGCTGACATCGCCGCTGCCGGAAAGTCGCGGCTCAAAATACAGCATCTTGCCGAGCGCGAGTTTTTCCGGCGTCGCCGTCTCTCCAGGAATCGCCGGCGGCGCTAACGGAATCGGCTGGAATAATTCTTTCGCCCGGTCCCTCAGGCCTGCCTCGGCAAAAGCCGGGCCGCCGACAAGAAGCGCGACAAGAGAGACGATCGAAGAAAGACGCATGGCGGATTTCACCCGGATGGAAGCGGCGCAAGAGGTTGAAGCTTATACCACAGCTGCGTGGGCGCGAGGCTAGATGCGTCGGTCGGCGGCTAAGCGTCACACGTCATTGGCTTGCCCAGAGAATGCGGGCCATCCAGCTGACCTCGTCGCGCGGAATCGTGCGGTCGGGGTAGGCCGGATTGACCGAACGCAGTTCGATGGTTCGCGCCGTCTCGCGCTTCAGCTCCTTGGCCATGATCTCGCCCGCGGTGGTCTTCACCACCACCCGGTCGCCGCGCCGCACCGGCGCCGCCGGCGAGACGATCACCACATCGCCGTCACGATACAGCGGCGCCATGGAGTCGCCTGAGATCTCCAGCGCGTAGGA
>JALHNR010000146.1 GCA_022843525.1 Methylocystis sp.
GGATTCTGCGCGACGATGGCGTCAGCGCAGAACCGCGCAGCGAATAAAGCGCGGTGGACGGGCGACTGGCAACCGGAAAGACGGCGTTTGCGGCGGCGTCCAAAGAATTCTCGGCCGGGCGAGCGTGATAAGCTCGCCGGAGACCAGCCTAGGATGGGCTCAGAAGAGGCTGAGCTGCTGCGGCGCGCGTCGGGGCGGCTCGAACAGATCCGTTCGCAATCTTGTTTTCTGCGCAAAACCGAGCCGGGCGGCCGCGAGTTCGAAACGCCGGCCGATCATCCAGGCGTAGGGCCCCTCGCCTTTCATCCGGGTCCCGAAGGACGCATCGTAAAGCTTGCCGTCTCGCGTCGAGCGCACGAGCGCGAGGGCGCGGCGGGCCCTTTCAGGAAAATGCGTCGCCAGCCATTCGGTGAAGAGATCGCGCAATTCGAGCGGCAGGCGCAGCATCACATAGCCAGCCTCGCGCGCGCCGGCGGCGTGCGCCCGCGTCAAGATTCGCTCGATTTCGTCGTCATTGATGGCGGGAATGATCGGCGCCGTCATCACCGTCGTCGGCACGCCGGCGGCGCTGAGCTTCTCCAGCGCATCAAGCCGCAGTTCCGGCGTTGCGGCGCGCGGCTCCATCAGGCGCGCGAGCTTGCGGTCGAGCGTCGTCACCGAGATCGCGACCTTCGCGAGGCCCTTGGCCGCCATTGGCGCAAGCAGATCGAGGTCGCGCAGAACGAGCGCCGATTTCGTCACAATGCCGACCGGATGATTGGCGCGCGCCAGCACTTCGAGGATCGAGCGCATCACGCGATGGCTTTTCTCGGCGGGCTGATAGGGATCGGTGTTGGTGCCGATGGCGATCGTCTTGGGAACGTAGCGCGGCGCCGACAATTCGCGTTCGAGAAGCTGCGCCGCGCCTTCCTTGACGAAGATCTCAGTCTCGAAATCGAGGCCGGGCGAGAAGCCCATATAGGCATGCGTCGGCCGCGCGAAACAATAGACGCAGCCATGCTCGCAGCCGCGATAGGGATTGATCGAGCGATCGAAGGAAATGTCCGGCGAATCATTCCTGGTGATGATCGTGCGCGGCTTCTCGACGTGGAAATTCGTCTTGAGCGCCGCAAGGCTCTCCAGCGAGCCCCAGCCGTCGTCGGCCTCCTCGCGACTCTCCTTTTCGAAGCGGCCGCTGCGCTTCGAAAATACGCCGCGTCCGCGTCGACGATCGGCCTCGATGAGGGCCGCAGCGTCGATCGGCTGCGGCGCGCCTTTGATTTCTACCGATGCCTGAGCCGCACGCCCCATGTTCGCAACCTCTGCCCAGCGTCGCCCCGAGCGTCGCTGCGGCGAGCGCTCAGAACTGACGCTAATCAGAACATATAGAGAACATTAAAGTGAGGCAAGCGGCTTTCTGAACGAAAAAGCGCGCCGAGCGGCTCGGCGCGCAACTTGAGGGCCCGATCCGATGCGCGCCCTAGCGCACCAGAATGTTTTTGAACTGCCAGGGATCGCTCTCGTCGATATCCTCCGGGAACAACCCGGGACGCCCTTCAAGCGGCGTCCAATCCGTGTAGTAGCCCTTCACCGGGCCGAGATAGGGCAGCTGCACTTCGAGGCAACGCTTGTAGTCGACCTCGTCCGCCTCGACGATTCCCGCCTGCGGGTTCTCCAGCGCCCAGACCATGCCGGCGAGCGCCGCCGAACTCACCTGCAGTCCGGTGGCGTTCTGATAGGGCGCGAGATCGCGGGTTTCCTCGATCGAGAGCTGCGACCCGTACCAATAGGCGTTCTTCGCGTGCCCGTAGAGCAGCACGCCGAGTTCGTCGATTCCGTCGACGATCTCGTGTTCGTCGAGAATCTTCCAGCTCTCCTGCATCTTGCCGGCGGCGCCGAACATTTCATGCAGCGACAGCACGGCGTCGTCGGCGGGATGGTAGGCGTAGTGACAGGTCGGACGATAGATCGCCTGACCCTTATCGTCGCGCAGGGTGAGATAATCCGCGATCGAGATCGACTCATTGTGGGTGACGAGGAAGCCATATTGCGGCCCCGGCGTCGGGCACCATGAGCGGACGCGCGTATTGGCGCCGGGCGAGAGCAGATAGATCGCCGCGCCGCAGCCGGTCGGATGTGTGCGGCCGATGTCGGGCAAAGATTTTTCATGCGTGCCCCAGCCGAGTTCGGCGGGCTGCAGGCCCTCGGAGACAAAACCTTCGACCGACCAGGTGTTGACGAAGACGTCGCGCGGCTTCGGGCTGCGCGCGCGCTGCGTGTCGCGTTCGGCGATGTGAACGCCCTTGACCCCGAGCTTTTGGGCGAGCGCGCCCCATTCGGCGCGCGTCGCCGGCTCCTTGTCGAGCGCGCCCGTGTCGCGCGCGATATCGACGAGCGCCTGCTTCACGAACCAGGACACCATGCCGGGATTGGCGCCGACGCAGGAAACCGCCGTCGATCCGCCGGGATTTTTGCGGCGCTCCTCGAGCACCGTCTCGCGCAGCGCATAATTGGTGCGCGCTTCATTGGACATGGTCTTGTCGAAGTAGAAGCCCGGCCATGGCTCCACCACCGTGTCGACGCACAGCGCGTTCAATTCGCGCGCGAGCTTGATGATCGCGAGCGAGGAAACGTCGACCGAGAGATTGACGATAAAGCCCTGGCCTTCGCCCTTGGTCAGCAGCGGGGTCAAGACCTCGCGGTAGTTCTCCGGCGTCAGCCTGGTTTTGAGAAAAGCGATGCCGCGCTCGTCGAGCAGACGGCGATGCGTATCGACAGGGTCGATGACGGTGAAGCGCGATTTGTCGAAATCGAAATGGCGCTCGATCAGCGGCAAAATGCCTCGGCCGATGGAGCCGAAGCCGATCAGCACGATCGGACCGGTGATTTTGCCGTAGTTTGGCCAAGTCGACATGAGGCGCAGCTCCCGAGAAAGTTATTGCGCCGCGATAAAGCAAGCGTGGACGTATTAATCAAGAGCTTGAGAGATTGGCGGCCGGGCGCACGGCGAGGCGCTGCGCGCGCGCTTTTTTGCAACGCGCTCGGCCAGTTGAGGCGTTCGAGAACATGGGGATCGTGGCTCATCGAGTCGTGAAGATGCGCAGGGCCCCTCGTCCTTCGAGACGCCCTCTTCGAGGGCTCCTCAGGACGAGGGGCCTTTGGTTTCGCAGAAGCGACCTATTCTGAAATGAGAGCCCCTGCGGTCCTCATCCTGAGGAGCCGCCCGCAAGTCGGGTTTACCCGACTTGCAAATTTGAATGTCGATCTCGGGCAAGCCCGAGATCGAAGGCGGCGTCTCGAAGGACGAGAACGCAATCGCGTGAAGTAAATTCTTGGAATTTCACGCCAAGATCGCGGCGTTCCCGTCGATGCGCCCCTGCAAGCCGTTGGGCAGGCGTGGATTGGGCAAAATATAGCGCCCGCGCTCGCGCACCATTTTGGTCACCGCCGCGAAATCGAGCTTGCCCGATCCCAGAAGCGGCACTTGATCGACGACTGTGACTTCCGCCGGAATCATCAAGTCCGACGCGCCCTTCGATTTGGCGTAGGTTTGGAAATCGGAGCGCGTCGCGTCCTTCCGCTGTGTGATGAGAATGATTCTCTCGCCCTTGCGCGGATCGATCTCGGTCGCCGCCGCCGACAGCGCGTCGGGCCAAAGTTCCGCCGCCAGCTGTTCGATCGCCGCGAGCGACACCATCTCGCCGCCGACCTTGGCGAAGCGCTTGGCGCGACCCTTGATCGTCACATAGCCCTGCGCGTCGATGGTGACGATATCGCCCGTATCATGCCAGCCGTTCTCCGTCGGCTGCACCACGCCCGGTTTGTCGATCTTGAGATAGCCCATCATCACATTGGGACCCCGCACCAAGAGCCTACCGCCGTCCTCTACGCCTGGAACGGGCTCAAGCCGATGTTCGACGCCCGGCATCAGGCGTCCTACGGAGCCGAATCTGTTGAACATCGGCGTGTTGAGCGCGAGGACCGGCGACGCTTCCGTCACGCCATAGCCTTCAAGGATGCGGACGCCGAACTTCTCCATCCACAGATCGCGCGTCGATTGCTTCACCGGCTCGGCGCCAGCGACGACATAACGGATCGACCGGAAATCATAAGCGTGCGCCGCACGGGCGTAACCGGCGAGAAAAGTGTCCGTCCCGAAAAGAATCGTGGCGTTTGAGCCGTAAACGAGCTCCGGCACGATGCGATAATGCAAAGGCGAGGGATAGAGATAGATCGGAACGCCGGAGGTGAGCGGCAGCGTGAAGCCGACCGTCAGACCGAAGGAATGGAACATCGGCAGCACGTTGAAGACCTTGTCGGTGCGTCCGAAGTCGATGCGCGCGGCGGCCTGCGCCGCATTGGCGAGCATGTTTCGATGCGACAGCGCCACGCCCTTGGGCGCGCCTTCCGACCCCGAGGTGAAAAGGATCGCCGCCATCTCCTCGGCCTTGCGCGGGACTACGGGCTTGCGGAACCGCCTGAAGGCGTCGAGCTTGTCGGCGAAGGAGATGCGCGCGCGCATGTCTTCGAGATAGACGAGCGCGACTTTCTCTTCGAGCGCCGCGACGAGCTTTTCGAGCTTGGCTTTCTCGATGAAGCCGCGCGACGTCAGAATCGTCCTCGCCTGCGCCGCCTCGCAGCCCGCCAGAATATTGGCGGCGCCGGCGGTGAAGTTGATTATCGCCGGCGTGCGCCCGGCCGAAATGACCGCGAGGAACGCTATTCCCGCGCCATTGGCGTTCGGCAGCATCAGTCCGATCGCGTCGCCCGGCCTTCCAATGCGCGCAATCTTGCCGGCGAGCGCGCGCGTCCCGATCAGCAGCCCGCGATAGCTGAGCTTGCCGGCGATCGGATCTTCGAGAGCGACGCGCGACAGCCCATGCGCGCGGGCGGCTTCGACCACGGCTTCGAAAAGCGTGCGATCAGCGTTGGTCGCGCGGAAGACGAGATCCGACATGATCTGATAGAGCGCCGCGCCGGCCGCCATCCGCCGCGCCTTGCCTTTCAGCGCGTCATCGACCGTGAGGCGAATAGGTTCGAGCACGGTGAGCGTGAATTTCGGAAACCACCGCCGGCGCGCCTGTTCGCGCGTCAGCCGCGAGAACATCGTCGCCTCGGCGCCGTCGATGTGCACCGGGACGACCATCGCGCCCGACTTCTCCGCGATCAGCCCCGCCCCGTCATAGACCTTCATCAGACTGCCGGTGACCGTCAGCCGACCTTCCGGGAAGATGACGAGCGGATTCCCGTCTTTGACCGCATTGATCAGCGCGCGCGCGCCAAGCGGATTGGCTGGATCGAGCGGGATCACGCGCATGAACCTCAGAAGCGGCTTCGCCCACCATGTCTTCGAGATCGCGCGGTCAACGGCGAAGACCGGCTGCTTTGGCATGACGGCGAAAATCGCCGCGGCGTCGAGAAAGCTCACATGGTTGAGCGCGACGATCGGATTGGGTCCCGCCTTTTCGAAATTTTCCAGTCCCTTCACCTCGAGACGGTAGAAGGCGCGAAAATAGATCGAGAGCAGATCCTGCAAAGGCGACGCGACGACCGCGTTGACGATCCAGATCGAAGCGACGAATGCGACGACGGCCAGGCCAATCAGAAGCGCCGCGAAAGAGACGCCCAGGCTCTGCAGACCCGCAACCCCCACGCCGCCGAGCGCCATGAAGGCGGCGTTCTGCACATTCACGGCCGCGATGGTGCGGGCGCGCTGCTGAGGCGCGCTCCGCGCCTGAATGGCGGCGAAGGACGGAATGATCATCAGTCCGCCCGCGACCGCGAGAAGTGAAAGATCGATCGCGGCGCGCCAGGCGAGCGGCTGAGCGAAATAAGCTTGCGGCGACAGCGCCGTCGCTGCGGCAGGCGCATTCGAAAAGAGCAGCGCGATGCCAAGGTCAGCGGACGCAAGTGCGACGAGCGCCGCGCCGACGGCAGAGGGCAGCAGCACGATCTTGCCCTTGAGCAGGAAGGCGGCGAGCCCCGATCCGATGGCGATGCCGACGGCGAACAGCGCCAGATGAATGCTGACGAGGATCTCCGCGCCATGCAGCTTCTGGGTGATGAGCGAGGGCGTGAGCGACATGGCGATGGAGCCGAACAGCCAGAAGAGGCTCGTTACGACCGCGAGCCGCCGCAGTTCTCGTTGACCACGCAGATGCCGCAGCAATTTGAAGGTTGAGCGTAAGACGTTGGCGTCGATCGCAAGATCAGGGTCGGCGCGCCTCGTGGGGGGTATCAGCCACGCCGCGCCAAGCGCCAGCGCCGCGACGCCCATGACTCCCGCCGCGAGGATCACCCCGTCGCCAACATGCAACGCCATGCCGCCGGCGACCGTGCCGCTGAGAATTGCGAAAAAAGTCGCGCTCTCGACGAGCGCATTGCCCGCCGGAAGCTCCTCGCGCGTCAGATGGTCGGGCAAGATCCCGTATTTGACGGGGCCGAACAGCGCGCCGGTGACGCCGAAGAGAATGAGCGCGCCAAAGAGCGTGGGAATATTGGCGAACAGAAAGCCGGTCGCGGACAATGCCGCCACGGCGAT
Source organism: Methylocystis sp. (assembly GCA_022843525.1). Taxonomy (GTDB): domain Bacteria; phylum Pseudomonadota; class Alphaproteobacteria; order Rhizobiales; family Beijerinckiaceae; genus Methylocystis. The sequence continues at coordinate 6,521 of JALHNR010000146.1, forward strand.
CTCCGCGACGCTAAGCCAACGCACGACGCGCGCCTTGTCATATTTGTCGGCGAATTCGCCGCCGATCGCCGACAGGAGAAAGAACGGCGCGATGAAGGCCGCGCCGGCGAGCGTCACGAGCGACGCGCCGCTCTCGGCCGCATGCGCCAGGATCAAGAGAACCAGAGCGTTCTTCAAGAAATTGTCGTTGAAGGCGGCGAAGAACTGGCGCCAGAACAGTGGCGCGAAACGCCGAGAAGCGAGAAGCGAATGCGTCATGTCGAAGCTTCCGGGAGGTGCGTCGTGACTTTCGCCGATCACCCTTAAGGATCGGTCAAGTCGCGCGCGTTGCAATGGGCGTTACGATCGGCGTTGCAATCGGGTCGAACGTCAGCCTTTCGCCATGAACTATGTTCATTATGCAGACTGCAGCGCTTTTACTCTGCCGTCAATAAAAAAATGAACGATGTTCATACCGAATCGGGAGACATCCCTTGAATGAGAAAAAGACCGAGGCGGGCGTCGACCGCAGGAGCCAGTCGCGCGAGCGACTGATCGACGTCGCGCAGGAGATCATCGCCACGCAGGGCCTCGCCGGCCTCAAGGCGCGCGATCTCGCCGCAACGGCCGGCTGCGCGCTCGGCGCCATCTATACCGCCTTCGATGATCTCGACGAGCTGATCCTGCGCGTCAACGCGCGCACGCTGGCGCGGCTCGACGCCGAACTCAATTCGGCGCTGGGGGGCGCCGAGGCCGAGCAGGCGCTGCAGGCCATGGCGCGAACCTATTTGAACTTCGCGAGAAGGGAGGAGCCGAGCTGGCGCGCGCTCTTTGAGCACCGCCTGCCGCCGGGTTTGGCGCCGCCACAATGGTATGTGGACGCCCGCAACCGTCTGTTCAATCGGCTGGACATGCCGCTATCGCAACTGCTGCCGGGAACGAACCACCTGGCCCGTGCGGCGTTCGCGCGGACGCTGTTCTCGGCTGTGCATGGCGTCGTGGCGCTCGGACTTGACGAGAAGATCGCCGAGACGCCGCCCAAGCTGCTCGATGAGCAGCTCGAAAAGCTCGTGCGCATTCTCGCCGATGGGCTGATGATGGAGTCGGCCCGCTTGCTTTGAGCCGCGCGACCTGACATAGGCGCGCTCATGGCTTTCATTCTGCTGTTTGCGGTAGCGACCTGGGCGGGCGCGCAGAATGCGCTTGCCGGCGGCGGCTCCTTCCTCACGCTACCCACCCTGATGTTCACGGGCATGGACGCGCTCGCCGCCAATATCACGTCATGCGCGGCGCTGTTTCCGGCGCAGGTCGCGACCGGCTGGACCGGCCGCAAACTGGCGAGGGGCGCCAACGGTCTTTCGCTGCGCACGCTGTTCGTGATCAGCATCGTCGGCGGCGCCGTCGGCGCGGCGGTGTTGCTTGGCACGCCGCGCGGACTCTTCGCGCGTCTCGTGCCATGGCTCGTGCTGTTTGCGACGGTGGTCTTCGCCTGGGGCAGTTTCTTCCGCAAGCCCGTCGAAACGCATGGCCATCTCGGCCGGTCGCGCGCAGCCCTCGCGCAATTTCTGATTTCGGTTTACGGCGGCTATTTCGGCGGCGGCATCGGCTTTCTCATGGTCGCCGCGCTCACCATGGCCGGACAGGGCGTGCGCGTCGCCAGCGCAACGAAAAATGTTCTTGCCGGCGTCATGAACGCCTCCGCCGTCGCGATCTTTCTGTTCTCGCCGGATCTGCACTGGCCGCAGGCGCTGGTGACGAGCGCGGGCGCGACGATCGGCGGGATCATGGGCGCCCGCCTAATCCATCACATCGATGAAAAAATCCTGCGGATCTTCATCATCGTGATCGGCGCGGCGCTCACCGTGGGGCTGTTCTTCAGAGCGCCCTGATCTCAGCGCCCCCATTCTCAGCGCCTTACGCGTTCAGCGCGTCGTGGCCGCCCCGGCCGCCATCGCCTTTTCGATCTCGGGAATGAGCGTCGTCGCAATCGCCGAAGGCGTCAGCGGTCCGACGAATTTATAAGCGATCGTTCCGTCGCCCTTAACGACGAACGTCTCCGGCACGCCATAAACGCCGAAGTCGATCGCCGTGCGGCCGGCAGGGTCGACGCCGACGCGCGCGAAAGGATTGCCGCCCTCCTCAAGGAAACCTAAGGCCTTTGTCGTCTCATCCTTGTAGGAAAGCCCGTAAAGCTCGACGCCTTTCGCCTTGAGCGCTTCGTCGCCGGCGATCGCCATGAGCGCCGAATGCTCCTGTCGGCAGGGTCCGCACCAGCTGGCGAAGACATTGACGAGGCTCACGTGACCCTTGCGCAAATCTCCGGTCGAGAGACCGGGAACGCCGGCCAGTCCTTCAAGCGCCGGCAGCTCGAAATCTGGAGCCGGCTTGCCGATCAGCGCCGAGGGGATGCGCGACGCGTCGCCGGAGAAGAGCCGCACAAGGAAGACGAGCGCCAGCAGCGCGAAGAGCGCCAGCGGCAGAAAGCGCAGCGCCGAGCGCGGCGCGACGGCGTCGCTCACGCGCCCTCTCCTTGATCCCGCGCGCCAGCGGCGCCAAAGCGCGCCAGCGCCGCGCGCAGGCGGCGATGCTCAAGGACGATGCGCAAAGTCACGACGCCGAGCGTCGCGGCCGTCACGCCATAGGCGGCGGCGATATAGAACCAGTGATCGCTCACTCGGCGGCCTCCATGCTCTCGTCGCCGGCGATTTCGCCGGCGCGGACGGCCTGCATCGACAAGCGCGCGAGGCGACGCCGCAGGATTTCGTTGCGGATCGCCATGATATGCAGCGTCGAGAACAGCAGCGTCGCAGCGAGCGCCATGACGATGAGCGGCCACAGCATCGATCCGGAGATCGCGGGTCCGTCAATGCGAAACACCGAGGCCGGCTGATGCAACGTATTCCACCAGTCGACCGAATATTTGATGATCGGAATGTCGATCGCCCCGACGAGCGTCATGATCGCCGCGATGCGCGCGCCGCGCGGCGTGTCGTCCATCGTCTGCCTTACGGCGATGAGACCGAGATAGAGAAGAAAAAGAACCAGCATCGAGGTGAGGCGCGCGTCCCAGACCCAGAACGTCCCCCACATCGGCTTGCCCCACAGCGAGCCCGTGACGAGGCAGATGAAGGTGAAGGCGGCGCCGAGGCTGGCGGCGGTCTTCTGCGCGGCGTCGGCGA
>JALHNR010000147.1 GCA_022843525.1 Methylocystis sp.
CCCATCGCCGCCGCTCAGCCGCAACCGGCGCGTCACGCGGCCGCCACTCAGGCTGCGGGGCAGCGGCGCGGCGCGCCGGGCGCTTCAAGCGCCGGCGGCCAAGGCGCCGGGAGCGGAGGCCTTCCGATCTTCGCGACGGCGCCTAACGCCAATCCTTACGCCGATCCGGTTGCGCCCTATAAGGTCGACCGCCTGTCTTCGCCGAAATTCACCGAGCCGGTGCTCAACACGCCACGCACGATCACGGTGCTGACCAAGGAAGTGCTCGACGACAAGAACGCCTTCACGCTGCGTGAAATCGGCCGAAGCACGGCAGGCGTGACGCTGGGAACGGGCGAAGGCGGCAACGCGTTCGGCGATCGCTTCTTCATTCGCGGCTTCGACGTTCGCAACGACATCTTCGTCGACGGCGTGCGCGATCCTGGCGTCAGCATTCGCGAGAACTTCTATACCGAGCAGGTCGAAATTCTGCGCGGGCCGGGATCGACTTTCGCCGGTCGGGGCACTGCGGGCGGCGCGATCAACATCGTCACGAAACAAGCGACCGACCGCGATTTCGTCGAACTCAAAGCGATTGGCGGCTTTTCCGACCACATGAAGCGGGTGACGGCTGACGTCAACAAAGTAATCAGCCCGATCCTCGCGGTGCGCGTCAATGCTCTTTATCACGACTCGAATGTCGCCGGCCGCAGCTTTGTCACCGACTATCGCGACGGCGTCGCCGGCTCAGTGGTGTTCAAGCCGCTCGAAGACCTGACGCTGACCGCTCAATACACGCATGTTTATCAGAATGGCCTGCCGGACTTCGGCGTGCCGTATAACCGGATCTGGAATAGGCCGTTCCCCGAAGGCGTCATTCCTCGCTCCAACTGGTACGGTTTCCTTGACCGCGATTTCCAAGTTGCGATGCAGAATTTCGGCACCTTCACCGCCCACTATCGCTACAACGACAATCTCGTATTCGACAACCGGTTCCGGCAGAGCCGCTCCGTTCTGGACTATATCGGATCGCTGACGGGGAGCGCGGATCTATTCGCTTCGACTGTGAGAATCGGCGCGCAAAGCCGCTACCAGGTGGTGAACACGCTCGACAACCAGACCGAGGCGACGCTTAAAGTCGAAACTGGCCCCGTCAAGCATGCGCTCGTCGCCGGCGTGGAATTCGCCCGCGAAGGCGTAACGCGCACCAATTATCAGGGCCTCGCCTCCGAGTTGAATGGAATTCCCACCGGCAATACGGTGACCTGTAACCTCTATCTTCCGTGCACCTATCTGCCGTTCCTCAACACGCCCTACCGCAATACCAATCCCACGCGGATCGCTGTCGACACGAAATCAGGCTATCTGATCGAAACTGCGAACTATCAGGACGTCGTGATCGTGAACGGCGGCGCGCGCTTTGACGATTACAACATCACAAGCCGCACTGAGACCCTTTCGACATTCGCCAAGAGCCATTCGGGTCTGTTCAATTGGAACGCCGGCGTCGTCTTTAAGCCGCTGCCGAACGTCAGCGCCTACGCCGCCTACGCCACCTCGGCGACGCCCGTCGGAGCCGAGCTTGACGGCGGCGCGGCGAATTACGGCGGCCTGAACACGGCGTCGCAAATCTTTGCTCCACAGCTCAACAAGGCGGCGGAGGTCGGTCTGAAATGGGAGCTGTTCGACAGGCATCTGCTCGCGACAGCCGCCTTCTTCAAGACGGATGTGAGCGGCGCGAGAGAGGTGAACTCCGGCGTCACCACCGGCGACGCATCCTATTACGTCCAGGGCGTCGATCTTGAGGCTGCGGGCAATATCACCGACAAGTGGATGGTCCTTGGCGGCATCGTGCTGATGGACTCGCGGGTGACCAGCTCCTACGCGCGAACGAATATCGGTCTTCAACTCGCCAATATCGCGCATGAGTCCTTCAGCCTGCTGTCCAAGTACAAATTCGGCGACCTGATCGGCCTCGCTCCGAACGCGCTCGAATTTGGCGGCCAGGCCATCTACCGTTCCAGGATCTATGGCGGCAACAATATCGTCGCCAATGGCGGCACAGCGTTCAACAGATATGGACTGCCGGCGCCGACCGCCGCCAATCCTTTTTTGAACGTTCCGACGATCCTGCCGTCATACTGGCGCTTCGATATTTTTGCGGAGGCGAAGATCGGCCCTAACATCACGATGAAGTTCTCGGTCAACAATCTCTTCGACCGCACGATCTATGACGCCTTCTATCAGACGGCGACGCCCTTCGCACAGATGTCGCCCGGCCGCTCCGTCTATCTCGAAACGCGCGTCTTGTTCTAGGAGCCGTATCGATGCTTGCTCACATACAAGGTGCGCTCGACAGACAGGAGGTTGACGTCCTTCGCGAGGCGATGGCGCAGGCGGCATGGGAGGATGGCGCTTCCACCGCCGGGGCGAACGCCGGCGAGGCGAAGCGCAACGAGCAACTTCCGCCGGACTCTGAAATCTCGCGGGCGCTCGGCAAGCGGCTGCTCTCGTCGCTCCTCGCCAATGCCGCTTTTGTTTCGACCGCTGTTCCGCTGCGCATCTACCCGCCGTTGTTCAACCGTTATGGCGTCGGCGACCACTTCGATCCGCATGTCGACAATGCGATACGCGGCGACGCCATGACCGGCGCGCGTATCCGCGTTGACCTCGCCGCAACCGTGCTTCTTTCTGATCCCGACGAATATGAGGGCGGCGAACTGATCGTCGAGGACATCTACGGATCACGGCGGTTCAAGCCGCCGGCGGGCGATCTCATTCTTTATTCGGCCGGCAGTCTGCATATGGTGACGCCCGTCACTAGCGGCCTACGTCTCGCCTCATTTTTGTGGCTGCAAAGCATGATCCGCGCCGACGAGGCGCGCAGCCTCGTTTGCGATCTCGACGAGTCGATACAGGAGCTCGCGCCGCGCGTGGGCGCGGACGATCCCGATCTGCGCAAGCTGGTGACCGTCTACCACAATCTCATCCGCTACTGGGGGGAAGCATAGCGCTGATGCTTATTTGCATACCCGAAGTTCTTTCCAAGCAGCAGGTGGCCTTCTTTCGCGCGGCCATGGACAGAGCGGCGTGGGAGGACGGTCGTGCGACCGCCGGTTCGCAATCCTCTCTGGTGAAGAACAATCTTCAACTGCCGCAAGCCGGCGACGTCGCGCGCGAACTTGGCGAACATGTGCTTGAGGCGCTTGCGCAGTCGTCGACCTTCGTCTCAGCGGCGCTGCCGCACAAGATTTTTCCGCCGCTCTTCAATCGCTATGGCGTCGGGCACGACTTTGGATTGCACGTCGACAATGCGATCCGCGGCATTCCCGGAACGCCGATTCGCATTCGCACGGATCTTTCTTGCACGCTGTTCCTCTCGGAGGCGGACGAGTATGACGGCGGCGAGCTTGTGATTGAGGATCGGGTCGGTCAGCAGGAAGTGAAACTTCCCGCAGGCGATCTCGTGCTTTATCCTTCAACAAGTCTTCATCTTGTCAAAGGCGTCACGCGTGGTGAGCGCATCGCCTCGTTTTTTTGGATGCAGAGCATGATTCGGGACAATGTGGCGCGCGCTTTGCTCTTCGATCTCGACCAGGCCATCCAATCCCTGACGACTCGGCTGGGCGCCGGCGATCCTGCCTGCGTCAAAATGTCGGGCGTTTATCACAATCTGATCCGAACATGGGCTGAAGCATGAAACGTTCTTTGCAGTTTCTCGTGATCTCAATCATCGCGCTTCTCGCTGCGCAGAGCGTCGCAGCCGCACCAGGGTCGCCAGCGCTCGACGCAGCGATAGCGGCCACTAAACCTCATGATCTTTCTGTGTGGACGATGTTCGTCAACGCCGACATCGTCGTGAAGATCGTCATGATCGGCTTGTTGTTGGCGTCCGTCGCGACATGGACGATCCTCATCGCCAAAACGATCGAGCTGAAACGGTCGCGCGAGCGCGTGACCACGGCGATACGCCGCCTCTCCGAGGCGCGCGGCCTCTCCGAGGCGCGGCTGGCGCTTGGCGGCGGCGACCGTTTGACGCAGGCGCTGCTTGGCGAGGCGACGCGGGAAATGAAGCTTTCGTCCGATATTCTTGCGGCGCCGGGCGTGAAGGAGCGCATTGCAGCGTGCTTCGCCGAAATCGAGCGCGCCGAAGCGCTTTCGATCAAGCGGGGCACCGGACTGCTTGCCTCCGTCGGATCGACAGGCCCCTTCATCGGACTGTTCGGCACCGTCTGGGGCATCATGAACAGCTTTATCGGCATTTCGAAAGCGCAGACGACCAATCTGGCCGTCGTCGCGCCCGGCATCGCCGAAGCGCTGCTCGCGACGGCGATCGGCCTCTTCGCCGCCATCCCGGCGGTGCTCATCTACAATCATCTTGCGCGCCAGGCGACGTCCTATCTGGAACTTGTCTCTAATCTCGCCGGCGAGTTGCTTCGCATCGTCTCGCGCGACCTCGATCGCGCCGGACAAGCCTCCACAAACAAGATTCATGCGGCGGAGTAGATCATGGCCGTTCATCTTAAAAGCGATCTTCAGGAAACGCATGAAATCAACGTCACGCCGTTTATCGACGTGATGCTCGTGCTGCTCATCATCTTCATGGTGGCGGCCCCCCTCGCTACTGTCGATCTACCGGTCGATCTTCCTGCTTCCAACGCCGCGCCGCATGAAAAGCCCGACAAGCCGATTTACGTGACGATTCAGGGCGACCTCGCGCTCGCCCTGGGCGAGACGCCCGTCAAACGAAACGATCTTGTTTCCGCTCTCGACACGCTCCTCGGCGACAAGTCGAAACGCATCTATTTGCGAGCCGACACCAGCGTGCCCTATGGCGAGATGATGGCGATCTTGGAGCGTCTGCGCGCCGGCGGTTATCTGCGCGTGGCGCTCGTCGCGCTCGACGCCGGCGGCAAGGAGCAGGCCCCGCAATGAGCGCCGCCGCCGCTCTCCAGAAGCCGCAGTCGAACGGCAAGCTTTGGGGCGCCGCAGTCGCCCTGGCGCTGTTTCTGCACGTTGGCGGCGCCGTCGCCGCGCTGGTGACCTTGCGGGGCGATCTCGACGAGGACGCATCCGGCGCTCCAGCGATCGAATTGTCTCTCGAGCCGGCCGCGCCGCGAGACGCGGAGGCCGCGGATCTGCCGCCAGGGCCCCTCTCTGACGAAGCGGCCGCCGCTGCGCCTTCCGTCGCCGCATCAGAGGCGAAAGAGGCGAACGAAGAGCGGATCACCCACACCGAGTCGGAAGACGCCGAGTTCACGCACAACGTTCGGCCGGAGAAGCCGATCGAGGAGGAGAAGACACATCAGGCGCAGCCGGTCGTCTCGGCCGAATCTGCCGCCTCCGAGGCGACTGCGCCGCCCAAGTCTGACGCCGACCGACAGTCAGACAGGCCGGTGGCGCCTGTTCAGGGGGCTGACGCCGTCGCCAACGCCGTCAAGCTAACGTGGCAGAAGGCGTTGCTCTCGCATCTCAATCGACACAAGCGCTATCCGGGCGCCGCCGGGCGTCGATCCGCCGAAGCGAGCGTTGCTTTCACGCTCGACAGGCGCGGCCATGTCGTCAGCTACAGCATCAAACGTTCTGCGGGACACCCGCTCTTCGACGATGCTGCGCTCGCGATGATGAAGCGGGCCGATCCCGTTCCGCCGCCGCCGCCGGTGATCGCAGACGAGGGGCTGACCTTCGAAGTGCCCGTGCAATTCCGCGTTGGCAAGAAATAGCTGCGGCGAGATCAAACGGTGGCGGTTCGAGAGCCGGAGGCTTCCGACCCGCCGCTAAAAAATCAGCTGCGACTGAACCTTGTGAAGGCTAGTTTGGGGTTCTCCACAGCGCTTATTTGCGGCTAAGCTTTTCTATTCCTTAAAAAATTTGGAGCATTGTCGGAACAGATTTGCGAATCGGCGCTTCATTCCCCGTGTGGAGAGCTGCTCATGCCGCCACATGATCAACGAGCGAGACTGACAGAGACGACAATGAGAGGAAATCGATACATACGCGATGCGGTTGATGTGGAGCCGAGCGTGAGGCGGCTCGGTGAGCAGCTTAGGCGCCAATTTTCCGATATTGCTTCGGAGCCGCTGCCTAACGACATGCTGGCCCTTTTGGAAGAGCTTAGCCAGTTAAGCGCGGTCGAGTGACGCGCAGAGAGATTTCTCGAGTCTCAGCGCGTCTTTTTCGGACGATCCGCAAAGTCCAATTTGGTCAGGAGACCTTTGAGGTCCTCTGGTACCGGCCTCATGATCAAGTCAAGATATAAGAGCGAGAAGCGCTTTCCGAGCGCCTCGCTTATAGAGCGCCGAAGCAGCGCTCGTTTGCTCTGTCTAAGGGCGAGCTTCGCAGAGGCGGCAGTCATGGCGAACGCGCCTCCTGCTTGAACAGCGACTGCCAAGCGGAGAGTTCATCGCGCATGTTTTTGCCCGCAGACATTCGTTCGGCGGATCGATCCGTGAAGCGGAACGCGCCGCCGCCTCTTGCTGTGCGCGATCTGCCGCGTTTCGATCGATATTCGACGGTGAACGGGCGAACATTTTTCTTCATCGACAGACCTTCGTCTTGAGGGGGCGCCCATATAAAACCCCCGCGCCACGTCAGATGTTCCGCCTTGGAGGGCTGACGCGACACGCCGGACAAATCGCTCGCGCATTCTGAAATAAAAACGCCGGCGAGGACATCTCGCCGGCGTGCTGCAGATGATGAACTGGAGCTAGTGGCGGGACATCCAGCTGTCGACCTGCTCCTTGGCCTTATCCTTGGCGACGCCGTAACGCTCCTGGATCATGCCTTCGAGCTGCTCGCGATTCCCGTTGATGCGCGCAATGTCATCGTCGGTGAGCTTGCCCCACTGCTCCTTCACGTTTCCGGTGAACTTCTTCCAATTGCCTTCGATCGTGTCCCAGTTCATGAATTCCTCCTTGTCAGGAGGCGGCCGCAGTCGCGGCGACGCCTTGGAAAGCCGAGCCCGGGCCTAGCTTTCACGAGCATTAAACCTTTCGACGGATAAGATGTTCCCGGTGGACTTGTGCTTTTCACTCCGAATCGGCAGTCTAGCCCATGTCTGGAGTGATCACTTCCCGTTCGCCAAGCTTAAGAATACTGGCTTATGCCTGCGCTGTATTTTGGGCTCGCGCACGCACGCGGAATGCGGAGCGAGGTTTCGACCTCGAAGCCGAACGACAGCAGCGACTCACGAGCGGATCGCCGAAGCCATTTCACATAAGCGGCAGCCGGTCTCAGAATTGAAGCTGGGATTTGGTTTGTGCTCAATGATGTCAACCCGTTGTCGTGAGTTGCTTGAGCAGCGCGTCGCGCGCTTCGACGATACGACGGTACTGTTCGTCGCTGCCGCCGGCGTCCGGATGCGCGGTCTTGGCCAACTGCCGAAAGGCGGCGCTGATCTCCGACAGATTGAGCCTGCCCTCCAACGGCAGCCCTAAAGTTTCGCGATGTTCATGGTCATCGTCGATATCTATCCGAAACAATAGCGTGCGGCGCTTTTCTCGCGCCTCGAGACGCAGATCGAGCTGATCCTCTTGCCATCGCTGGCGCGACATAACGAGACATTCGCCAAAAGCGATCCGCCCCAACGTTTCGAGTTCGTCAAGACTGAACGGCCCCACGACGCCATAGGGCGGCGCCAGAGACGCCTTCCTGCCGCTCTCGTCATGCTGGATATCGCCGATCGTCGCCATATCCAATATTCCCATCGAGCCGTTCCAGACGACCCATTCCTCTTTGTCCGTCATACGGAGCGCTCATGCGTGACCCGACCCCGCGCTTCGCCTTTTGTACAAAAGCGTTCACGAGAGCTGTACCGAGAGCCATGCATGTTCAGAGCCAAAGGCGCATGCTGCGCGTGAGCCCAGCCGCCGGTTCGCGCTTAGAGCGAGACAATCGCAGCATGTCGAATGCCGCGCCGCCGCGCGTCTTGGCTTGAGCCTTGCTTGCTAGGCGCTAACGGGAGCAGACTCGGTGCTTGACGCTTCACAAACACGCAGCCTCACGACGGAAAAAGACTTTGCACATCCGATCGAGGCCGTTTGGCGCGCGATGACAGATTCGGAGTGGCTCGCCGTTTGGTTCTTTCCAAATGACGTTGAGCCGGTGGTCGGCCACAAATTCACGATCTGGAGCCGCCCGATCGAGCGTTGGGACGGCGAGTTCAAGTGCCAGGTTCTCGCTGTGGAGCCCGGCTCCATGTTGCGTTTCAGCTGGTCGGGCGGCGACGACGAGCTCAAGGGCTTTGGCCGATATATCGACACGACAGTTACGTGGACGATCTCGCAGCTGCCGGATGGCGGCACGCATTTTGTTTTTATGCAGGACGGAATCGACGCTGCCCCCACGGCGGACGCGGTCTACGAGGTTATGCTCAAAGGCTCGCAGAGCGTGTTGAACTCTCTTGCCAAAAGACTCCCTGACCTCATCGAACACGGCGCCTGAAACGCCACGCTTACCCATCTCATCGGAGCGGCGACCAATGGCGAGCTCAGAGCAACATGTCAGCCACGTTATCAAATTCGACGCGCGCGCCTAACCGCCCCATCCAACAGGCCGTTGGCGACACATGCGTCGCCGGCGCGCCGCTCGACTTTTCCGGCGCATCGCTCTTCTTCCCGGAGAATTTTGCAGGATCAACGCCCCGCACGGATGCGCCAATAGATTCGCCGCAATCAGCGGCGGAAGCCGCGGCGCTCTCGGATGCTTTATGTGCGAAGATTTCGCCCGTTTCTTTTGGCGACCGCGTGTTTTTGCTTCCCTCCGAGTGCGACGCCTGGCGTTCCGCCGTCGAAATGGTTCGGCGTTACCATCGCCTCGTCGGTCGCCCCAAGCGCCGACGGTTCATTGTCTGCGTCGGGGCTTCTGACGGAACGGAAAGCCTTCCGCCTGGCCTTGAGGGCGATGACGAGATCGTCGCTCTCCGAACCGACGATCACGCCGCAGTGCAGGCGGAAGTCGACGTGAGGACCGCGGCAATTCTGATCGCGCCGGTTCGGACGCAAGCCGGTATTGAGGTCGTCCCAGGAAGCGTCCTCGCCAGACTGCGCGAGACCGCAGACGAATATGGGCTCATACTCGCTTTCGACGAAACCTTCTGCGGCCTCGGCCGCTCAGGCATGCTTTGGGCGCACGAATGGACCGGCGTCACCCCGGACCTGATGGTCGCCCGTCATGCGCCTGCAGACGCCCCGCCGCTGGCCGCGCTCGTCGTTACGCAAAGACTGGCGCGAGGGGCGCTCGGCGGCTCGCCGCTGGTTGACGAGGCCGCGCTTCTGGCTGGCCACGCCCTAATCGACGCTCTGTCGACGCCTGGCTTTCAGGAACGCGTGCAGAGCCGAAGCTGGTATCTCGAAGACCAGCTGTCCGCGTTGTTTTATCGGCGTCGTGCAGCCTTTACGTCGCTGGATGGCCTTGGACTGATGCAGGCGCTAACGCTGGCGGGAGACGCGGAGCCCATGCGCGCGAAGCTGGCCGCGCACGGGCTCCTCACGCGCGCGATGGGGCCGGTCCTGGGTTTATTTCCTCCGCTCTCAGTCGAGGAAGGCGAAATCGATG
>JALHNR010000148.1 GCA_022843525.1 Methylocystis sp.
ACGCCATCCACAATTGCGTCTTCGCGAGCCCGCTCGCCAATAAATGGACGGCGATCCTCGCCGATCTTCCCAACGCCTTTCCGACCGCGATGGGCTTTCGCTGCTATCACATCAAGCATCATTCGCATCTGTCGGCCTATGACTATGACGCCGACATTCCGAGCCGCTGGGAAGTCGAATGGGTCGGCAATAGCGGCTGGCGCAAGGCCGCTTGGATTTTCTTCTTCCCGGTCATTCAGCTTGCGCGCCTGTCGCGCCTGAAAGGCACGGTGCCGATCTGGGGAACCTGGACCTACGTCAATATCGCCGTCATCGCCGTCTTCGATCTTTTCGTGCTCTGGGCCTTTGGGCCGAACGCGCTGCTCTATCTTTTCTTTTCCTTCTGGTTCTCGGTTGGAGGCATGCATCCGTTGAGCGCGCGTTGGCTGCAGGAGCATTTCGCCTTCGGCCCCGATCAGGGAACGTTTGACTATTACGGGCCGCTCAACACGCTCGCGCTCAACATCGGCTATCACAACGAGCATCACGATTTTCACGAGATCCCGTGGAACCGTTTGCCTCAGCTGAAGGCGATGGCGCCGGAGTTCTATGATGATCTGCGATGCCATCGCTCCTGGACGGCGCTGCTCGTCACCTTCATTTTCGATCCGACCTATTCGCTCGGCACGCGGTCGGAAAATGTCACGCAGGCGGCGGAGCGCGTAGCGCCTGTCGTCGCGCCGGCGGAGTAAGTCATGACGCAGGACGTAAGAACGGAAGCGCTCGACGCTTCGCCCCGCCTCTTCGAGAGCGATCTTCTCGATAAGCTGTCGCGCGTGCACCATTTGACGCCGGTGATCGTCTATTGCCCGATCATTCTCGGCCTGGTGATCTATTCGCTCACCTTCAACAGTCCGACGCTCGTCTTATTGGGTCTTGTCGTCGGCTATCTGGGCTGGACGCTGACCGAATATTTCGGCCACCGCTATCTCTTCCACACCGTGTTCGCGCTGCCGTTCGGGCTTGGACCGCGCTTCCAGTTCCTCATTCACGGCGTGCATCACATCTATCCCAACGACCCGCTGCGGCTCGTCATGCCGCCGCTGCTCTCGGCGCCGATCATGCTGATCGCGCTCGTCTGCGCCCGCCTGATTTTTGGCGCGACATTCGCCTGGCCGGCGCTGGCCGGCTTCATCACCGGCTATGTGATCTATGATTGCGTGCATTACTGGACGCATCACGGGCAGCCGAAATCCGACTTCGCTCGCATGGTCAAGCGCCTGCACATGCTGCATCATTTCCGCGACGCCGAGAAAGGCTTCGGCGTTCACGCGATCTGGTGGGACTATGTGTTCGGCACGGCCTATCGCAAGGACGAGACGCCCGGCACGCGCGCGGTGTGAGGTGCGGATCTTTCAGCCGTCATGCCCGCGCTTGTCGCGGGCATCCACGTGACGCCGCTACGCACTTCTGTCAGCGTTTACGCATCCTCTCGGCGTGGAGGGCCGGGACAAGCCCGGCCATGACGGGCTAATGATCAGCTGGGGTTGTCACCCCTGCCCGGTCCGCTTAAACCACTCGTCTTCGGTAATCACCTCGATCCCCAGCTCCGCCGCCTTTTTGAGCTTCGAGCCAGCGCCGGGACCAGCGACCACGAGATCGGTTTTCTTCGACACCGACGCCGCGACATGCGCGCCGAAACGCTCAGCCTGCGCCTTCGCTTCATCACGCGTGAGCCGCTCCAGCGCGCCGGTGAACACCACGGTCTTGCCGGAGACGGGCGACGTCGATGCCACCGCCGGCATCGGCTCCAGCGTGATTTGTTTAAGAAGCGCGTCGAGTTCGCGCTCATTATGCGGCTCGGCGAAAAAATCGTGCAGCGCTTCGGCGACAGCAGGGCCGACGCCGTCGATCGAATCGATGCGGGCGCGCGCCTCGCTGCCAGTCGCAGCATCGCGCGCCGTCTCGCGCAGCGACTCAAAGTCGCCGAAATGGCGTGCCAGCCGGCGCGCATTGGTCTCGCCGACATGGCGCACGCCAAGCGCAAAGATGAAGCGATTGATCGGCACGCTTCGGCGCGCCTCGATCGCCACAAAGAGGTTGCGCACCGAGGTTTCGCCAAAGCCCTCGCGATTCTTGATCTTTGTGAGGCTCGCGCGGTCGCGCTCTTCCAGCGTGAAGATGTCAGAGGGCGTGCGGATGAGGCCCTCCTGAAAGAAAAGTTCGATCTGCTTGTCGCCGAGCCCCTCAATGTCCATGGCGTTGCGCGAAGCGAAATGTTTCAGGCGCTCGATCGCCTGCGCCGGACAAACAAGCGATCCGGTGCACCGGCGCACGACATCCGCTTCGCCGGTCTTTTCGTCGATCTCGCGCAGCGCCGCCGAGCCGCAGCGCGGGCAGACATGTGGAAATTGATAGGGCTTCGCGCCGTGCGGGCGCTGCTCCTTCACCACCTCGACGATCTGCGGAATGACGTCGCCGGCGCGCTGCACGACCACCGTGTCGCCGATGCGAATATCCTTGCGCGCGATCTCATCTTCGTTGTGCAGCGTCGCGTTCTGCACGACGACGCCGCCGACCGTCACCGGCTCGAGCCTCGCGACCGGCGTCAACGCGCCCGTGCGACCGACCTGAATTTCGATGTCGCGCAAAATTGTCGTGGCGCGTTCGGCGGGGAACTTGCGCGCGACTGCCCAGCGCGGCGCGCGCGAGACAAATCCGAGCCGCTCCTGCAGCGCGATGTCATCGACCTTGTAAACGACGCCGTCGATGTCATAGCCGAGCGTCGCGCGTTGCGTTTCGATCGAACGGTAATGCGCCAGCATGTCTTCCGCGTTCTCGCAGAGCGTCGTCAACGGATTGACCGGCAGACCGTAACTCCGCAACGCCTCAAGCACGCCCAGTTGCGTCTTTGCGGGCAGCGCGGACGTCTCGCCCCACCCATAGGCGAAGAAATGCAGCGGACGGGATGCGGTGATCTTCGGATCGAGCTGCCGCAGAGAGCCTGCGGCGGCGTTGCGCGGATTGGCGAAGAGCGTTTTGCCCGCGTCCTTCTGCCGTGCATTGAGCGCAGCAAAATCTTTGTGCGTCATATAGACTTCGCCGCGCACTTCAAAAACGTCCGAATGATCGCCGCGTAGCCGTTGCGGAATCTCGGCGACCGTTCGAACATTGGCGGTGACGTCTTCGCCCTCATAGCCGTCGCCGCGCGTCGCGGCCTGCACGAGATGGCCTTTCTCGTAGCGCAGCGAACAGGACAGCCCGTCGATCTTCGGCTCAAAGGTGAAGCGCAGCAGGCTTTCTCCCAGGCCGAGAAAGCGGCGCACGCGCGCGACGAATTCCAGGACCTCTTCGTCCGAGAAGACGTTGCCGAGCGAGAGCATCGGCACGGCGTGCTTCACTTTGGCGAATTTTTCAGACGGCTTGGCGCCGACCGTCTTCGTCAGCGACTGCGGGGTCGCGAGTTCGGGGAACGCCTTTTCCAATTCCTCATAGCGACGGCGCAGCGCGTCATAGTCGGCGTCCGAGATCGTCGGCGCGTCTTCCCGGTAATAGCGCCGATCGTGCGCCGTGAGTTCTTCATGCAGCCGCGCATGTTCGGCGCGCGCTTCGGAAAGGGAAGGCTCGGGAGGCGACTTGGCCATATGCTGGACGATCCGGTCGATAGGGCGCGCCGGGCGGCGCTTTATTCTTTCAAGGCTGAAAGAGCGAGTTCTAATCGATCGCTACCCCAGAATAGTTCCTCTTTTGCAAAAAAGCTCGGCGCGCCGAATACGCCCCGACTCTTGGCCTCATCCGTGCGCGCTCTGAGCAATCGCTTTATGGACTCGTCATTGGCGCGGTTAAGAGTCGCCTCCCCATCGAGCGAGAGACGCCGCAAGATTTCCTTCAGAACGGAGGGGTCCGAGATGTCGAGGTCATCGGAGAAATTGGCGCGATAAACGGCCCGAACGAAGTCAGAAAGCTTCTCCGCCCCATCCAATGCGGTTGCAACGCGCGCGGCCAAAAGGCCGTTGCGCGGAAAGGCGCTCGGCCTGCGCCAGGCGATGCCCTTGCTCTGGCAGAGACGCTCGATGTCGCGCCACATGTAGGCGCCTTTTGCTGGATAGAGATTAAAGGGTGAATCCCGCCAGCCCTGCTCGGCGAAGATCGGCCCGAGAAGAAAGGGTCGCCATGCCACCTCGATGCGAGCGGCGGCGGCCTTTTCCTCGATCTCTTCCGCAGCGACGTAAGAATATGTGCTCGCGAATTCGAACCAGAACTCGATTTTCTCCGTCATCTTCGCCCTATGCCGCTTCCGGCGCGGCTCCGACGAGGCGGCGCGCGTCCCGTGCACTGATCGGGCGGCCAAAGGCGTAACCCTGCGCGAAGCCGCAGCCGAGCTGATAAAGCTCGATCGCGTCCTGCTCGGTCTCCGCGCCTTCGGCGACGACGTCCATGCCGAGATCCTGCGCCAGCGCGATGACCGAGCGCAGAATGATCGGACGCGCACCCTTGCCGGACTGCTTGATGAAGGAACGGTCGATCTTGATCGTGTCGAAGGGGAAGCGCTGCAAATAGGCGAGCGACGAATAGCCGGCCCCGAAATCGTCGAGCGACAGCCCCGCGCCGAGTTCCCTGATGCGCGCCAGCATCTGCGCCGCATATTCGGGATTCTCCATCACCAGGCTCTCGGTCAGTTCAAGTTTGAGGCTGCCTTTGGCGATATCATTGCGCATCAACACGCTTTTGACGTCGCGCAGGAGGTCGTGGCGCAAGAGCTGGCGCGACGAGACGTTGACGGAGGCGAAGATCGGCGGATCGACTGCAAGCGCGCGCTGCCAGGCCGCGAGTTCGCGCGCCGTGCGCTCCAGCGCAAGAAGTCCGAGATCGACGATCAGCCCCGTCTGCTCGGCGATGGGAAGGAATTCGGAAGGCTCGAGCCGACCCAGGCGCAGATGGTCCCACCGCAGCAAGGCCTCGAAACCGGCAATGGTGCGATCCTCGAGCCTGACGATCGGCTGGAAGAAAACCTTGATCTCGCCGCGCTCCAGCGCCCGCCGCAGATCGGCCTCGAGCGTCAGCCGGTCGGAGCGCTGCGCGCGCATGGCCGGGCGGAACACTTCGATGCGGTTGCCGCCCGAGCGCTTGGCGTGGCGCATCGCGATCTGGGCGTCTTCCAGCATGTCGCCGGCGCCGGGATGCGTCTGCTGGTCGTAGAGCGCGATGCCGATCGAGGCGAACAGCGCGATCTCCTGGTCGGTGAAGCGCACCGGAATAGACAGCGCGCGGCGCACCGAATCGGCGATGGAGATGACGTGGTCGGCGTGCGATTCCGAGACCAGGATGATCGCGAACGTATCGCCGGAAAGCCGCGCCAGCGTGTCTTGAGGCTGCAGCAGCCGCGTCAGACGATGCGCCACGGTGAGCAGAACGCTGTCGCCCATGGCCATGCCGACCTGCTCATTGATCTGCTTGAAGCGGTCGATGTCGATGACGAGAATCGTCGGGCGCACATCCTTTTCCATGCGCGCGAGGATCAGGGCGGCCTCCAGCCGATCGAAGAACAGTTCGCGGTTCGGCAGACCTGTCAGATTGTCATGCACGGCGTCGTGCAGCAGCCGTTCCTGGGCGTTGCGCTCGTCGGTCACGTCATTGAGCGTGCCGACGACGCGGATCACCTCGCCGTCGGGGCCGACGACGGGCCGCGCCCGCAGCCGGAAGCAGAGATAGTGGCCGTCCGCCGCGCGCAGGCGGAAATCCTGATTAATGCGGCCGCGCCGCTGCTCCAGGATGGCGTCGAGGCAGGCGCGATAGCGATCCTGCTCGAAGGGATGCAGCAGATCGAGCCAGGAGGAGGCGGCGCCCTCGAGGCCGCCGCGGTCGAGTCCGAGCGCGGCTTCCGCTTCGGGGCTGACATAGATGTGGTCCGACGGAACATCCCAATCGAACACGATCTCATTCGCGCCAGTGAGCGCCAGGGCTTTGCGCTCGACGTCGCTGATGGCGCCGTGCGACAGCCCGCCGGCGGCGAAGGCGTTTTGCATCACCGTGAATCCGATCAACATCACGATGAGCACCAAGCCCCCGACGAGCGCCGGAGAGACGAGGTCGTTGGTGATCCAGCCGGCGACCGCAAATCCCGCGGTCGCGACCCACACGGCCAGCAGGAACCATGTCGGGATCAGCATGATGGCCCGGTCGAAGCCATGCGTCGCGAGATAGAGAATCAGCACGAAGCCGACGACGGCGGCCGTCGCCAGCGAGATGCGCGCCACGCCTGCGGCGACGGGCGCGTCGAACACCGCCAGGCCGACGAGGTCCAATAGAATCAGCAGCCACAGGGCGGCGACGTGCCAGGCGCGCACATGCCAGCGGTTGAGGTTCAGATAGGCGAAAAGGAAGACGACGAGCGTCGCCGAGAGAACCGTTTCGGCGCCGGCGCGCCAGATGCGGTTGGCGTTGGCGTCAAAGCCGAAAATCTTGTCCCAAAAGCCGAAATCGATGCACACATAGGCCAGCACCGCCCAGGCGAGCGCCGCCGCCGCCGGGAAGATGACCGCGCCTTTCACCACGAAGACGATGGTCAGAAACAGCGCCAGCAGGCCGGCGATGCCGATGACGATTCCCTTGTAGAGCGTCAGGCTCGTCACCTTGTCCTTATAGGCGGCTGGCTCCCACAAATAGAGCTGCGGCAGGTTGGGCGTGCGCAGCTCCGCGACATAGGTGACCGTGGTCCCGGGGTCGAGCGTCAGCCGGAAAACGTCGGCGTCCGAAGCGTCTTCGGCCTCGGGCGGAAAGCCCTGGCTGGCCGTGATCGCCGAAATGCGCGTCGAGCCGAGATCGGGCCAGATGACGCCCGAGCCCTGCAGGCGATAATGCGGGGCGACGATCAGGCGCTCGATCTGCTCATCCGTGTCGTTGGTGAGCGCGAAAACGATCCAGTTGGGCTGACTGCCGGCCTCCTTGGCGCCGACTTCGATGCGGCGGACGATGCCGTCTGAGCCGGGCGCGGTCGAGACCTGCAGCCGGTCGCCCTGCGAGGAATGTTTCTCGATGACATTGGTGAGATCGATCGCGCGCGCGCCTTGCGGCACCCGCACCGACTCCATGGCGACGGCCTGAGCCGAGAGGATGAACAAAAAGAGCGCAACAAGGTATTTTTTCAGACGCACGAATTCTCTTCTCGATGCCGCAGGCTCGGAGAACGCGTCTGGCGCGGCCGATGGCGGGCGCCAAGCGCGCGGGCGGGCTGTCATCGCCAGACTCTGATCGGAAAGTGGTAGAGGCTTCGGGCCTTGCCGGCAAGCCGATTCGCCAAGCTTTGCAATAGCGGTATGTTCCTTGCGTCGCTGCGCTTCTTGGCCGCGCTTGCGGAGCGCGGACGGCGCCAATATACGCTGCTTGAAGGCCACCGTCGCAATCTGCAGGCGCATGGCGGTTTTTTTGCGGTGTGCCCACCCGCGAAATTCTGGGAAAACGGGAAAGGATTGGATGCGAAGCGCTCTCGGCGGCCCTCGCCTTCTGCTGCGCCGACTCCGCGAAATCAGCGCGGAACCGGTGAGCGCACAGGCGCGGCTCGACAAGATCGTGGTGCAGATCGCCGCGAACATGGTCGCCGAGGTTTGTTCCGTTTATGTGCTGCGCGCCGACCAGCGCTTGGAGCTTTACGCCACGGAGGGCCTTAACCGCGAGGCCGTGCATCTCACCACGATGCACGCCGGCGAAGGCCTTGTCGGCCTGATCGCCAAAAGCGCCGAGCCTCTCGCCCTTTCCGAGGCGCAGGAGCATCCCTCCTTCTCCTACAAGCCTGAGACGGGCGAAGACGCCTATCACTCCTTCCTCGGCGTGCCGATTCTGCGCGGCGGCAACACGCTCGGCGTGCTCGTCGTGCAGAACAAGGTGCGCCGCGTTTATTCGGAAGAAGAGATCGAGGCGCTGCAGACGACGGCGATGCTGCTCGCCGAGCTGATCGCCTCGGGCGAATTGCAGGCGATCGAAGATCCGCGCGATCTCGCGCTTTATCGCCCGGCGTCGCTGAGAGGCGCGCCGATGGCGGAAGGCGTCGGCCTCGGCCATGTGCTGCTGCACGAGCCGCGCGTCGTCATCAAGCAGCTCGTCGCCGAGGACATGCCCTCTGAACTCGCGAGGCTCGAACATGCGATCGACGCGATGCGCCAGTCGATCGACGAGCTCGTCGCGCATAGCGACCGCATCGCCGCCGGCGAACCGCGCGACGTGCTCGAAACGGTGCGCATGGTGGCCTATGACCGCGGCTGGGTGCGCCGCCTGCGCGAAGCGGTGATGACCGGCCTGACGGCGGAGGCGGCGGTCGAGCGCGTCCAGAACGACGCGCGCGCCCGCATGCAGCGCCAGACAGATCCCTATCTGCGCGACCGCCTGCACGATCTCGACGATATCGCCAACCGCCTGCTGCATCAGCTGACGGGTCAGAGCTACGTCGCCGATCGCGACAGCGTGCCGGAAAACGCCATCATCGTGGCGCGCACGATGGGGCCGGCGGCGCTTCTCGATTATGACCGCAAGCGGCTGCGCGGTTTGGTGCTGGAGGAAGGCGGGCCGACGAGCCACGTCGCCATTGTCGCGCGCGCGCTCGGCATCGCCACCGTGGGGCTCGTCGCCGGCCTCATCGATATCGTCGAAACCGGCGATCCGATCATCGTCGACGGCACGACCGGCGAAGTGCATGTCCGGCCGCAGCCCGACGTGCAGAGCGCTTATGCTGAAAAGGCGCGGCTGCGGGCGCGGCGTCAGGAGCAATACGCCAAGCTGCGCGATGTGCCGGCGGTCACCAAGGACGGCGTCGAAATCGGGCTGCAGATGAACGCCGGTCTGGCGATCGACATGCCGCATCTGCATGAGACCGGCGCGAATTCGATCGGACTATTCCGCACCGAGTTGCAATTCATGCTCGCGCCGCGCTTTCCGCGCATGGACGAGCAATATCGCTTCTACAAAGCCGTGCTCGACGCGGCGCCGGAGAAGCCGATCACGTTTCGCACGCTCGACATCGGCTCCGACAAGATCCTTCCCTATATGGCGAAGATCGAAGAGGAGAACCCGGCGCTCGGTTGGCGCGCCATCCGCATCGGTCTCGACAGGCCGGGGCTGTTGCGCATGCAGCTGCGCGCGATGCTGAAGGCGGGCGCCCATCGCGATCTGCGCATCATGTTTCCGATGATCGCCAACGTCGCCGAATTTGACGCGGCGAAGGCGATTGCGCTGCGGGAACTCGACCACATCACGCATCATCGCCATCCGCCGCCGACGCGATTGGAGCTCGGCGCGATGGTGGAAGTGCCGTCGCTCCTGTGGGAAATCGACCTTATCGCCGAGCGCGCGGATTTTCTGTCGGTCGGATCGAACGATCTCGTGCAATACATGTATGCGGCCGACCGCGATAACACGCGCGTCTCGAAGCGCTACGACAATCTCTCGCGGCCGGTGCTGCGCGCGCTTGAGCGCATCGTCACGGCCGGCGCGCGGCACAATGCGCCGGTGACGCTCTGCGGCG
>JALHNR010000149.1 GCA_022843525.1 Methylocystis sp.
TCGTGCCGCTTGTAAAATGCAGCAGCGCCGTCTCTTGCGGATCGGTCGGAGGTATTTCGAAGGCGTCGGAGGCCGCTTGCATCAGCTTGCGCCAGGAGCGCGTTCCTTCGCCGTCTTGATCAGCGTCGACGAGAATAACGCAGTGGAGCTTGGGCAAGCTCCCGCGTAGCGCTTCGACCTTGCGCCGATAAAGCGTTTCGGTCGTGACCAGGACGCGCGCGTCGCCGATTTCCATGCGGGTCGCGATCGGCTCTGGCCCGAACGCGGAGAAGAGCGGCGTGACGATGCACTTCATCTTCAACGCGCCCAGAACGGCGACGTAAAGCTCCGGAACGCGGCCGAGCAGAACGAAGACATTGTCGCCCGACTTGACGCCCATGGATTGTAAGGCGTTTGCGAGGCGATTGGTTGCGAGGGCCAGTTCGCGATAGGAATAATCGCGACGTTCTCCGGTCTTCCCGATCCACCGCAGCGCTGTGCGATCCGCGCGGGGACCGCAGGCATGTCGGTCCACCGCCTCGTAAGCGATGTTCAGACCCCTTCCCTGCGGCAATCCGCTCAAGCCTTTGCGCGCCGCCTCCCAGTTGAACGCGGCGCAGACGGCGCGATAGTCCGCAAGGTTTGGCGGAACCGCAAAGGAGGCCGGATCCTTGTGGATCGTCGCATAACGGGCAGCGTTATCAGAGGCGCGCATCTAATGTTTCCCGCAGCCGCAACGCCTCTTCTTCCATCGTTTAAGACGCGGCGTCGATCGAATGCATTTTTCGCGTGGGACTTAGCTAAGATGAGCTTATGCACCGGCTCCTTGATGGGCAAGAACCCAAGGGCGATCAGAATGCCGCGCCGCCATTCACCATAGCGCCGCGGCTATCGCCTGATCAATTTCTTGAGGTATCGTAGCGGCCGCGTGTTTATGACATCCCCAGGCTCCAACCATCCGCGACGCGCCTGGTCAACGCCATAGCGCATATACGCGAGACCGGCGGTCGAATGCGCGTCCGTGGAGATCGCGATTTGCACGCCCAATTCCTTTGCAGCCTTGGCGGCGACGTCTGTCAAGTCAAGGCGATCGGGCTCGGCGTTAAGCTCCAGGCAGCAACCGCGTTCCTTGGCCGCCGTCATCACGCGATCCATGTCGATGTCATAGGGCGCGCGTTCTTCGATCAAGCGACCAGTCGGATGGGCCAAGATCGATACATGCCGATTGTCCATCGCCCGGATGATGCGCTCCGTTTGCTCGTCGCGCGACAAGTCGAATTTGTAGTGAACCGCGGCGACAACGATGTCGAGCCGCGACAAAACCTCGTCTGGCAAATCGAGACTTCCGTCGGCAAGAATATCGACCTCGATGCCCTTCAGCACGGTAAAGCCGCGTAATTTGGCGTTGAGACGGTCGATCTCGTCGATCTGGCGCAACAAGCGGGCGCGATCCAACCCATGGGCGATCGTCACGCGTCGGCTATGATCGGTCAATGCCATATAGGCGTAACCGCGCGCTTGCGCCGCCTGCGCCATCTCGGCAATCGTCGCGTTTCCGTCGCTCCAATTGGAATGGACGTGGAGGTCGCCGCGAATGTCGGACAGTTGCACGAGATGGGGCAGCGCATTCTTCTGCGCGAGCGCGATTTCGCCCCGATCCTCGCGCAACTCCGGCGGCACGAATTGAAGACCGAGCTTCTTGTATATTCCTTCCTCGGTTTCGCCGCCGATGGCTTGGTCCTCGTCGAACAAGCCGTATTCGTTGAGTTTCCAGCCGCGATTGTTCGCGATATTGCGCAGGGCGATGTTATGGGCTTTTGAACCCGTGAAATACATCAGAGCGGCGCCATAGCTCTCTTCCTTGACGACGCGCAGATCGACCTGAATCCCTGAACGCAGGACAACAGTCGTTCGCGTCGGGCCATGGGCGAGCGCCAGCGCGACATTCTCATATTCGACGAGCCTGTCGCCGACCGCCGCCGCATGGGCTGTCGTCGCGAGAATATCGAGATCGCCCACGGTCTCGCGACGGCGCCGAAAGCTCCCCGCCGCCACGACGCGGCCGCCATCCAAGCCGCGACTGAGCCAATCGATCAGCGCGCCCGCTTCCGCTTCGGCGAATGGCAATTTGAAGCGCTTCGCGGCGACGGGCTTGGCGAGCGCCGCCAAGATGTTTTGTTGGAGCTTGGGGCCGAAGCCGGGAAGCTCGCCCAATCGGCCTTGCTTTGCGGCGCGGCGAACGTCCTCGATCGAACGAACGCCGAGCTTCTCAATGAGCAGCTTGACGCGTTTCGGGCCAAGGCCTGGAATGACGGCGATTTCGCCGAGATCTCCGGGAAGCTCGCGTTTGAGCGACTCCAGCAGGTCGAATTTGCCTGTCTCGACAATCGTCGCGATTTTGCTCGCCAGATCTTCGCCGATCCCCGGCAGTTCGGCGAGGTCTTCGCCCGCGCGCAACATCGCCGCCACGCTCTTGGGAAGACCCTCGAGAACGCGCGCGGCGCGCCGATAGGCTCGCGTGCGAAAGGGATTGTCGCCTTTGATTTCGAGCAGCTCCGCCGTCTGGTCGAACATTGCGGCGATTTCGGCATTGTGGACAGGCATCCCAACGCCTCCGAATGATTGCGCATCGTCGCGCCTGACGCCCTACTCGCGCAGCGCCCGTCGCAGAACCTTGCCCAGACTGGTTTTCGGCAATTCGTCTCGAAACTCGATGATCTGCGGAACCTTGTAGCCCGTGAGATATTTGCGACAGTGCGTCCTGAGCTCGGCTTCCGTCAAGGACGGATCGCGCTTAACGACAATCACTTTGACCGCTTCTCCCGAAATCGGATCGGGAACGCCGACCGCGCCGACCTCCCGCACGCCCGGATGCATCGAAGCGACTTCTTCCACTTCATTGGGATAAACTTTGAAACCGGAAACGTTGATCATGTCCTTCTTGCGATCGACGATGCGCACGAAGCCTTTCTCGTCCATCGTCGCGATGTCGCCGGTCCGCAAGAAGCCGTCCGAGGTCATAACCTTCGCCGTCTCATCGGGCTTGTTCCAGTAACCCTTCATGACTTGCGGCCCGCGCACGCAGAGCTCGCCGGCTTCTCCAATCGGCAGGTCATCGCCCTGCTCGTCTTTTATGGCGACTTCGGTCGAGGGAATTGGAACGCCGCAAGAGCCGTTGAATTCGATCAGGTCCGTTGGATTGCACATCACGACGGGTGAGGTCTCGGTTAGGCCATAGGCTTCGATCAGCGTCTTGCCCGTTATAGCCTTCCATTTCATCGCCACCGCCTTCTGCAGCGCAGAGCCGCCCGAGGCGGCGATGCTCAAATTCGAAAAATCCAGCCGCGCGAATTCAGGATTGTCCAGCAGCGCCTTGAACAAGGTGTTGACGCCGGGAAGGCAGGTGAATCTGTGCTTTTGTAGCTCCTTCACGAGTCCGGGTATGTCGCGCGGGCTAGCGATCAGCACATTGGCTGCGCCGACCTTGATTGCGAGCAGGCAGCTGACCGTCAACGCATAGATGTGAAACAGCGGTATGGCCGTAATCACGACGTCGCGCCCTTCCCGAAGCACGGCGTTCAAATGCGCGTGATGCTGCTGGAGGTTGGCGACAATGTTTCGATGTAACAGCATCGCTCCCTTCGGCACGCCTGTCGTACCACCGGTATATTGCAGAAAGGCGATGTCGTCGGGCTCTATCGATGGCGCCGTCCAAGCGAGGTTCGCGCCCCGCCGCAACGCGGCGCAAAATTTCACCGCGCCCGGAATGTTCCAAGCCGGCACAAGCCTCCTGACATATTTGACGACGAAATTGACGAGCGCTCCTTGACCCCAATCCAGCATATCGCCGATGCGCGTTGTGATGACATGCTTGATCGCCGTCCGGGGCAGCGCTTCTTGTAGAACGGACGCGAAATTTTCGATGATGACGATCGTTTCGGCGCCGGAATCCGCCAACTGCCGTTCGAGCTCGCGCGCGGTGTAGAGCGGATTGCAATTGACCACGACATATCCCGCCCTGAGAGCCCCGAGTAGCGCGATCGGATATTGAAAAATGTTGAGCATCATCAGCGCGACGCGCGCGCCTTTTTGAAGTTTAAGCTCCTCGCTCAAATAGACCGCAAAGTCACGGGACAGGCGATCGACCTCGGCGTATGTGAGAGTCGCGCCCATTTGAATAAATGCGGGCTTGTCCGAAAATTTCGCGACGCTCCGCTCAAAAAGGTCGATGATGGAACGATAAGCCCTGACATCGACTTCCGTAGGGACTCCCGCGCTGTAACTTTTCAGCCAGATCCGCTCCATTGGAGCTCATTCCTTCAATTGCTCTTTCTCAGGTCAGCGCCACGCGCTCATGAGCGAGATCCGGTTCGCCGCAACGCGCCAATATCTTTTCCCGCGTCGCGTCGCGCAACGCGATCGCAGCCTGAAAATCCTTGCCCTGAGGCTTGATCGGAGCCCCGATATGCACGGTGATGTCGCCACGCCGAAACAGCCAGAAATCGCTGCGCAGAATCGAACGCGTGCCGCATATTGTGATCGGAACGATGGGAAGCCCCAGTTGCGCGGCGGTCAAGAAGGCGCCGATATGAAACTCCAATAGTCCTGGCATTCGCGAAAAGGTTCCCTCAGGAAACCAAACCAGCCGAACGCCGGCATGCGCCGATTTTAGCGCCTCCTCAGCGTCGGCGACACCGCCGGCCGGATCCGAACGGCGCACGAAAATCGCGCCCAGCCGGCGCAAGAAGGGACCGGCGACGATTTGATGCGCAAGCTCCTCCTTCGCAATGAAGGAGATTTCGCCCGGGCAAATCGCGACCAGCACCGCGCTGTCGAGGTAACTCGAATGATTGGCGACGATGATGGCGTTGTCCTGCGGCAATGGCGCTTCGCGCTCGACCGTCAGTCGGCATCCAATCATGTGAAAAAACAGGCGGGCGGCCGCGCCGATGACGCGATGACGCCACGCCCGCCTCGGCGCCAATATCACGCACGGCCATATGCAGACCGCGATCAGGACGAGCGCAACCCAAGCGTAGGCGTCGAAGCCCAATGTCGTATTTTGGACAGCGTGCGACGCAACCGCGGCCCTATGCCAGCGAGAGCGACGCGCAAGAGCTGCCAGCGCGGGCTCGCGCTCTTGATGTGCAATTGGCCGGTCTCGAACATGACGCGGGCGGCGGATCGACGTATTTTTCCGCTTGAAGCCTTTGGGACCGCGCGCGGGGGAACGAGGACGACTTCGTCCGGCGCGAGATCGAGCAAGGCTTGAGACGCCTCGACAATCGATTTACGCAAGGCTTCCCGGCGCGCCTCGTCGGTCAGGCGCGTTTCGGCCATGACGATCAGCCGCTCCGTTCCGGCGCGCGCGTCGAGCGTTGGAAACACCGCGACGCAGCCTTTCCTTGCCCCTTTGAGCGATCCGACGGTCTCTTCCAGCTCTTGCGGATAGATGTTGCGTCCCGCGCGCTTGATCAGATCCTTGATGCGGCCGGTGATGAAGACGTCGCCGCCAGCGATGTAGCCGCGATCGCCCGTCTCCAGCCAGTCGCCGTCGAACAGGGCGCGCGTCTTTTCGGGATTTCGGTAATAGCCCCGCGTCGCCGACGGCCCGCGAAATTGAATGCGGCCCTCCTGGCGTTCGGGCAATTCGCGACTTGCGTCGTCGACGACGCGAATTTCATGACGCGGGAGCGGTCGCCCGCACGCCACTAAGGAGACAACGTCCGCGCCCTCGGCCGCCGTGATGCGCGCGACGCCGTCGCGATCCAGCGCGCTCCGGTCGACGCGGTCAATGAGCGGTCCTCTGCCGAGCGGCGGGAAGGCGAGACCGACGGCGTTTTCCGCGAGCCCGTAGACCGGCGTCATCATCTGCGGCTGGAAGCCATAAGGCGCGAATCTTTCAGCAAAGCACGAAATCGATATCGGGCTGACGGGCTCGGCGCCGTTCAGAATCGCGCGTAGCGATGAAAGATCGAGGCCCGCGATTCTCGCATCGCTGATCGACTTGAGGCAGAACTCATATGCGAAATTGGGAGCCGCCGATATCGTCGCCTTATGCTCGCCGATCGCCCAAAGCCAGCGCGCGGGATCGGCAAGAAACGACAGCGGCGACATGATCAAGGCCGGTGCTCCATAGTAAAGGCTGCCCAGCCAACAGCCGATCAGGCCCATGTCGTGATAGAGCGGCAGCCAGCTGACGACCCTGTCGGCGGACGAGGCCTTCAACGCCGCGCCCATCGCGCGAATATTGGCGAGAAGATTACCGTGAGTTAGCACGACTCCCTTGGGGTCGCCCGTGCTTCCCGACGTATATTGAATGAGGGCCATCGTATTGGCGGTCGCTGGCAGAGGCGCCGGCAAAGGCTCCGCTGCGGCAAGGTCTTGAATTGTCACGATGTGCTGCAAGGAGCCGACCAGTCCATACAGCAACCTGCCAACAACCCTGATCTCGGCGCTCGTAACAAGCGCGCATGCCTCGGCGTTGCCCAGAATGCCCGCTTGGCGACGCACATGGTCCTCGATTTGCGACAATCGAAACGGCGGATAGATCGGCACGGGCACGGCGCCCGCGAATAGAACGGCGAAAAACGCGACGAAGAAATCGCGACTCGTCGGCAGCATGATCGCGATCCGATCTCCCGAACGAATGCCGCGTTCGATCATGCCGCCGGCGGCGGCGCGAGCCTCGCCATAAAGCTCTCGGTAAGTGACCGCTTCCGGCCCGCTGTCCAGTCGCCACAGCAGAACATGGTCGCGGTCGGCGTGACGCTCCGCATGCATGGCGAGCGCCTCGATCAGAGTTCTCGCCTCGATTGGCTCTTCCACTGTTGCAAGGCTAAGCCCGAGGGGACCGCGGACGCGTGCCGGCTCGAGGACCGCGGGACGCGCCGCGAGAATTGCTTTCACGAGGTCGCGCGGATGGTCGGCCTCGCCGATCAACCGCTCCGGAAGCTGCACCTTGAATCTACGATTCAGCCGCAAGAGCAGTTCCGCCCGCGAAAGACTGTCGAGCGCCAAATCGCGATCGAGGTCGCTGTCTAGCCGCACGAGGCGCGGATCGATCAGGTTCGGATGCAGCTCGACAACAAGCTCACGCACAATCTGAAGAACTGCCGCGCTGACGACGTCGTCCGACAGTGACGCCGCGCTCATCTCAAGGTCTTCAGTTTGACGCTTCCTCTCAGCTTGATCAGTCAAAACGCCCGTTCCTGCCACAGAGTTCCTTCATGGCGATGCGTCATTCAATTTACGCTCATCTCCAGCATCGTGGCTACAAATCATGGACGCACATCATCGTCACGTCCACGTGCAAAACATTTCGCTGACGTTGTCGGGAGCCATTTTGGCTTGAGAATGCGCTTTCAGGAAATTCAATGATTTAATCGGAGCCATCATCTTCGGAATATCCATTTAATTTGACAATATGGCTTGCAAAAGCCGTTTAACTTGAGAATTTGATGCTCCAACCTTTTTTAGATTCGGCGAACGGCAATGGGCGGCGAAGATGACGTTCCTGAAGGCGGCGCGGCGCAATGGCGCAGAGATGAGGGCTGCCGGCGCGAGGAAGCAATTCGCAGTCTGCTGAAGCGGCACGATGACAAGAGGCTCTCGATCGGCGCCGTCGATGAAGTCGCGCAGGAATTGGGCGTCAGTCGATCAACGATGTATCGCTTGATCACCGCCTACCGAGCCAAGGGCACGGTGTCGTCTGTTGAACCGCGAGCGCTGGGGCGACGAAAAGATACGCTCGTATTGGACGCCAAGCGCGAGAAGCTCATCGCTGCGACAATCCGCGAAATTTATCTGAAGCCCGAGCGCCCGACGATGACATATCTGATCGAGCAAGTGCGGGCGCGGTGCGCGCGAAAAGGCTTGCCGCTTCCAGACCGCCGGACGGTCAAGGCGCGCGTCGATCGAATTGATCGACGAACAGTCGCTCTAAAGCGCAAGGACCTAAAAGGCGTCAAAGCCACAAAGGCCGTGCCGGGTCAGTATGTGGCGTCGCGACCGCTTGAGGTCGTGCAGATCGATCACACAGAAGTCGATGTTTTCCTGGTCAATGAAACGACACGGGAAACAATGACAAAGCGACCTTGGTTGACGCTCGCTATCGACGTGTTCACGCGCATGGTCGTTGGCTTTCATTTGTCGATGGACAAGCCGTCGCGCGTCTCACTCGGCCTCTGCATGCTGAACGCGGTTTATGACAAGACCGCGTGGTTGAAGGAACGCGAGATCGACGCGTCGTGGCCGGCCGCCGGATTGCCCGAGGCCGTGCACGCGGACAATGGCGCCGATTTTCGTAGCCGTGCTTTTGCATGGGCGTGCCGCGAAGAGGGCATCAAGCTCATCTTTCGGCCCCCAGGCGCGCCTCATTATGGCGGGCATATTGAACGCCTGATTGGGACGATGATGGGACGCGTGCATTTTTATCCAGGATCGACCTTCGCGAATCCAATCGCCCGCCAAGGCAACAAGCCGGGGCGTTTCGCGGCGATGACTTTCCGCGAATTCGAATGCGCGTTGGGGTGGGAGATCGCCGGGCGCTACAACGAGGAAATTCACAGCGCCCTGCTCCGCCCGCCCATCGCCGTATGGCGCGAACATGAGGCTTCGCTGGCCTTGCGCATGCCTAAAGACCGAATGGCGTTTTGGGTTTCATTCCTACCTGACGCCCATCGAACGCTCCGGCCGGACGGGATCTGGCTCCATGATATTCCCTATTGGTCGAATGCGTTCTCTGGTCTGGTCGGACGCGCGAAAGGCGAGCTTCTCGTCAAATTCGATCCAAGAGATCTCTCGCGAATATTCGTTCAACATCCGGACGGTCGTTTCTTGGAAGCCCGCGCGCGGCCACTTAACTTCCCTGTCATCGGCCTGCGGGAATGGAAACAAGGCAGGAAAGCGCTGGGTGGAAAGGGTCGCAGGGAACGAAATGACGAGCAGATCACCAAGACTGCGCTGACGCAGCGCAAATTAATCGACGAAGCGATCGCCAAGACCGCCGCCGCACGACGGGCGCCGGTCAAAACAAAAAATGGGGATGAGGCGGATTTCGGCTCGATGAGCGGCATCGACTCGCGCATACCAACTGCGTTGGAACTCGTGGAGCGGCAACGTGACCGGAACACCCGACCATCTGACGGATGACGCCGGCGCCGTTTTGGCCGAGAGCATCGACGAGCGCATCTTTTTTATTCGCTCGAAGCGGTGGGTCGCCTATCCGAAGGCGCTTGAAATACTTGGACATCTAAACGCGCTGCTCAAACATCCGCGGACAACGCGGATGCCGTCCTTGGCTGTTTATGGCGACAGCGGCATGGGCAAATCCATGCTGGTAGAAAAGTTCAAAGACGACTACGTGCTGAGCGCCCGGGAGAAGCCACACGGCCCGCAGGCGAAATTGTTGGTTGTCGA
This sequence comes from Methylocystis sp., assembly GCA_022843525.1. Taxonomy (GTDB): domain Bacteria; phylum Pseudomonadota; class Alphaproteobacteria; order Rhizobiales; family Beijerinckiaceae; genus Methylocystis. The sequence continues at coordinate 9,400 of JALHNR010000149.1, forward strand.
ACTGGCGGGACGGCCCGAATGAGTGCCGTCTCTTCGCCCAAATTCTTGCTGTGCTGGGCGCGCCGCTGAACCCGCGCGCCACGATC
>JALHNR010000150.1 GCA_022843525.1 Methylocystis sp.
CGTTCGAAAATAGTCATGGCTTACTCCGCGACCGCGTTCGGCGATGTTGCGCCTTCCATCTCGCCGATCTCGCGCAGGCGCTGGCTGAGCGCGAGCTTGTCAAGGCGATGCAGCGGAATCGCACAGAACTGATCGACGCGGTTGCGCAGATAGCGAAAGGCCGTGGCGAAGGCGCGCTGTTTTTCTATGTCGCTTCCTTCCACCGCCGCAGGGTCTTCGATGCCCCAATGCGCCGTCATTGGCTGACCGGGCCATGCCGGACAAGCTTCACCCGCTGCGCTGTCACAGACGGTGAAGACGAAATCCATGCGGGGCGCGTCAGGGCGGGCGAACTCGTCCCAGCTTTTGGACCGATAGCCTTCGGAAGAAAGGCCCATCGTCTGCAGCGTATAGAGCGCGTAGGGGTTCACCTCGCCCTTGGGATGGCTGCCGGCGGAAAAAACGTTGAACCGGCCGGCGCCGCGCTCGCGCAGCAGCGCTTCGGCCAAGATTGAACGCGCACTGTTGCCGGTGCAGAGGAACAGCACGTTGTAGATCCTGTCTGTCATTGGCGAGACTCACATTTGATGCGTGCAAGAGAGTCGGCGGGCGCGCATGGGGAGCCGCCGCAACAGTCTTCGGCAAGGAAGCGCGCCAGCGCATTCAGCCGAGAAAGATCCGCCCGATAGACGATGCTGCGGCCGGCACGGGCGCTGATGACGAGCTTCGCCTGCGAAAGAACGTTGAAATGGGCGGAGAGCGTGTTCTGCGGGACGCAGAGCGCGCGGGCGACGTCGCCGGCCGGCAGACCCTCGGGCTCGTGCCGGACGAGCAAGCGGAAGGCTTCGAGCCGCGTCGGCTGCGAAAGCGCGGACAGACAGGCGAGAGCCGCTTCTATTTCCATAAATCCAGATATATCGAAATAAATGACGGCGCAATGACATTTCTGCAGGGCGCGCCACATTGTTGCGTGCCTTTAGCTCTGTTACCGAAGAGTATTGTCAGGAGCATTTCGCATGACCCGTCGTCCGCTCGTCGCCGGAAATTGGAAAATGAACGGATTGCGCGCCTCGCTTGCCGAGATCGAGGCGATGGGCGCCGCCTATGACGATGCGCTGCGCGCGCGCGCCGAACTGATCGTCTGCCCGCCGGCCACGCTGATCGCCCTCGCGCGCGAGATTGCCACGCGGGGCGGCTTGGGCCTTGGCGGACAGAATTGCCATGCCGCGGCCAGCGGCGCTCACACCGGCGACATTTCCGCCGAGATGCTCAAGGACGCCGGCGCGTCCTACGTGATCGTCGGTCACAGCGAACGCCGTTCGGACCATGGCGAGACCGACGCCGACGTGCAGGCGAAAGCCGCCGCCGCGCTGCGCGCGGGACTCACACCAATCATCTGCGTCGGCGAAACGCGCGCCGAGCGAGAGGCAGGCGATGCGATGAGCGTCGTCGGCGCGCAGATCGAGGGCTCGCTCCCCGCGGATGCGCCTCCTTACATCGTCGTCGCCTATGAGCCGGTGTGGGCGATCGGCACGGGGCTGACGCCGACAAGCGAGGACGTCGGCGAAATGCACGCCTTCGCGCGCGAGCGGATCGAAGCCAGGCTCGGCGGCGGCAAGAGCGCCGACATTCGCATTCTCTATGGCGGCTCGGTCAAGCCGTCGAACGCCCGCGAATTGATGCAAGTCGCCAATGTCGACGGCGCGTTGGTTGGCGGGGCGAGTTTGACGGCCAAGGATTTTATAGGCGTCGCGAGCGCCTATCGCTGATCAGGCGAAGCTGGACAATCGGATGGGCTCGAATAAAGTCATCTGTTCAGAGGGGTTTGTTTTCATCAATTGATTAAAAGAGGGGCGCGTCATGAGCCAGAATGATTTCGGCGTCATCGAACTGGTCGATGAAGACCGCGTCTATCCCGGCTCGCGATTCAGCGAAGTGCGGGACGCGGTGTTCGCCAATCCCTATCAAAAGATCTGGGGCGCGCCCGGCGAGCCGCCGCTCCCCTTCGTGATGCCCACTTTTTTCGACATGTTGCGCGCGCTTTGGCGGGGCAGGCATTTTTTGACGCAAGCCGCCGAGCGATCGGTGGACGCGCGCAGCGACCTTAGATGGGGGCCTGATAAAAAGGGCTTCAGACGCATCGTGCATCCCTGGGGCGTCGTTCTGACCGGGTTCTGGGAAATCACCGAGGACAGCGGCTACACCGGCTATTTTCAAAAGGGCAGCAAGGCGCTTGTCGTCGCGCGCTATTCCAACGGCGGGGCGGTGAAGCGCGGCAAACCGCGCGGGCAGGGCATCGCCGGCAAGCTCTTCCCGACGACTGACCCAGACCATAAAGAGCCGCTGCAGACGGCGAACTTCTTCACGATCGACGATATCGTCGGCGCGTCGACGCGCTACATCAACGATGTCGATTTCGTCAATGCGCCGAACGTCACGCTCTCAAACGATTGGGCGACGTCGCCCATCGTCATGACGGCGGGCGTCGTGTTCGCGATCACCGATAAGGATCCGACCGAGCGGCAGCTTCATGAAATTGCGGAGCTCGGCAAGCCTCGCGACCTTCCCACCCGCGCCCCCCGCTTCATGCGCTTAAAGCTTGCGCCGGGTCATCCGCGCATTGAAGGAGAGGACCTCGATTCACGCGACGAATTGCTCGCGATGATGTTCGACAAGGGCGATCCGACGCCGAGGCGTGAGATCGTTTTCACCATCGAGGTCACCGAGGATGGCGAAGTGACCGGCCGCACCGGCTTCAAGAAGGGTACGTTCCGCAATTGGCGGCGGATCGGCGCGCTGACGTTCGACAACGCCGTCGTCTCCTACAACGGCGATCGCGTCCTGCATTTCCACCATCCGAATTGGCGCATCGATCGCAACGATCCGGCGACCAGGTTCCGGCCCTCGCCAGCGGGCAGCGAAGTGGAAAAGACCGAGGCAGTGTAGGCTTGCCGCTTCGGCGAGCGACCGATATAAGCGCGACGCCTACACCATGCTCCAACGACGAGGCGACGCGCTCCTATGGCGATCGAACGCACTTTTTCCATTCTCAAGCCCGACGCGACAAAGCGCAATCTCACAGGCAAGATCAACGCGCTGATCGAAGATGCGGGCCTGCGCATCGTCGCTCAGAAGCGCATCCGCATGTCGCGTGAACAGGCGGAAGCTTTTTACGCCGTGCATAAGGAGCGCCCCTTTTTCGGCGAGCTCGTCGACTTCATGATTTCCGAGCCCGTTGTCGTGCAGGTGCTCGAAGGCGAGAACGCCATCGCGCGCTACCGCGAAGTCATGGGCGCGACCAATCCTGCGAACGCCGCGCCGGGCACGATTCGCAAGGAACATGCGCTGAGCGTCGGCGAGAATTCGGTGCATGGCTCCGACGCGCCGGAAACCGCGGCGGTGGAAATCGCGCAGTTCTTTTCCGGCAACGAGATCGTCGGCTAATCTGCGCGTCATTGAGTGAATGGCCGGGCCAAGCCTGGCCATGACTCCTGCTGCGCGGCCCCTGACTATTCCGGCGCGTTCTCAGGAAAATACGCCTGCATGATCCTGTCGCGATAGGCGACGAGGTTGGCGTTCGCCAGCGCCGCGTCGCGAACGGCGCTCTCCGACATCGGCGACAAGACCGACGCCACAAAGGCGAAGGCCGTAGCGTCGGCGCCGCAGGGCGCATCGCCGAACAGATAGGGCTTGTCGCCGATCAGCGTCGCGAGCGCTTCGATGTCGCGCACGCCGAGCGCATCGATTTCCGATGGGCCGTGACGACCCATGCCCTGCGCCCAAAGCGATTTGGCGATCTTGCGGCGAATGAACCATTTCGCGAGCGGGCGCGCGATGGCGGGCACGCTTGAGAAAAAACGCGCCGGACCGCGTTCGAAATTAGCTTCGTCCATCCAGCGGCTATGGACGATGATCCAATAGAGGTGTTCTTCGCACATCTTCTCGACGCACCAGCCGACGGCCTTTTGCGCGTCGCTCAACGGCGCGTCGAAGTCCACGCCGTATTTCTTTTCGATATGGAAGCGAACGAAGGTCGAATCCGCGATGACTTCGCCGTCGTCGTTGATGTAGGGCTGCTTGCCTTTCGGCGCTTTCGAAAAGCCGCTGCGGTCTTCGACATAATCGAGGCCCGCCATCTTCAAAAGCACCATCGCTTTAGTCACGAAAGGCGATGCGTCCGGCAGTCCGGCGACAGGGCGGAAGCAGTAAAGCGTGATCGTCATGAAACTCCCTTGGTCGACGTAAGGGCGTCGGGAACGATAAGGGCTGCCTCGCGGGGCGCCGGCGCCGCGAGCACGCGATTGCCCTCGATCCGCACGGCGCCCGACGCGACCAGCCGCAGCGCCATCGGATAAATGACATGCTCCTGCGCGAGTACGCGGGCGGCGAGGGTGTCCGGCGTGTCGTCGTCGAGCACGGGCACGGCGGCCTGCGCGACGATCGGACCTTCGTCCATTTCCGGCACGACGAAATGCACGGTGGCGCCGTGAATCTTTACGCCGTCGGCCAGCGCCCGCTCATGCGTGTCGAGTCCGCGATAGGAGGGCAGCAGGGCAGGGTGAATGTTGAGCATGCGCCCGCGCCAGAGGCCGACGAACCAGGGCGTGAACATGCGTAGAAAGCCGGCGAGGCAAATGAATTGGATGCGGTAGGTTTCCAGAACCAATTGCAGCGAACGCTCGAATTCCTCGCGTCCCGCATAAATCTTGTGGTCGACCGCGGCCGTCGCGACGCCGGCGGCCTTCGCCTTGGCGAGGCCCGGCGCATCGGGGCGATTGGAAAGCACGAGGGCGATTTCAGCCGGAAAGCTGGGGTCCCTTGCGGCGGCGATCAGCGCGTCCATGTTTGAGCCGCGACCCGAGATGAGAATCGCGGTGCGCAGCCGCGTCAAAACGTCAGAGTCCCGTGCGTAACGACCCGCTCGGCGTCCGTCTCGATGACTTCGCCGATGCGCACGGGCTTCTCGCCGACGGCGCGTAAGGCCGACTCCACCTCGCTGGCGGCGGGCTCGGAGGCCACCACCACCATGCCGATTCCGCAGTTGAACGTGCGCAGCATCTCGCTCGCCGCGATGCCACCCGTCTCGGCGAGCCAACGGAAAACTGGGGGAGGCGTGAATGTCGACAGATCCAGCGCAACGCCGAGACCGCTCGGCAGCACGCGTGGAAGATTGTCGGGGAAGCCGCCGCCAGTGACATGGGCGAGGGCGACGATATGCGGCGTCGCCTTCAAGGCCGCGAGCAGGGGCTTCACGTAGATGCGGGTCGGCGTCAACAGCGCCTTCGCCAGATTGAGGTCTCGCGCGAAAGGCGCGGTGGCGCTCCACGCAAGTCCGGCGTGCTTCACAACGCTGCGTACGAGCGAATAGCCATTGGAATGAACGCCGGAGGAGGGGAGTCCGAAAAGGACGTCGCCGGCATGGACATCGCGGGGTAGAAGGCGATTGCGCTCTGCGGCGCCGACCGCGAAGCCGGCGAGGTCATAGTCGCCGCGCGCATAGAGGCCGGGCATTTCGGCGGTTTCGCCGCCAAGCAGGGCGCATCCCGCCTCGACGCAACCGGCGGCGATGCCCTTCACCACCGACGTCGCGACGTTCGGGTCCAGTTTGGCCGCCGCGTAATAATCCAGGAAGAAAAGCGGCTCGGCGCCCTGAACGATCAGGTCGTTGACGCACATGGCGACGAGATCGATTCCGATTGTGTCATGCAGACCGGATTCGATCGCGATCTTCACCTTGGTGCCGACGCCGTCGTTTGCCGCGACGAGGACAGGATCGGAAAATCCGGCCGCCTTGAGATCGAACACGCCGCCAAAGCCGCCGATCTCGCCGTCGGCGCCGGAGCGCCGCGTCGAACGCACGGCGGGACGGATCATGTCGACGAACCGATTGCCTGCGTCGATGTCGACGCCGGCGCCAGCGTAGGTAAGGCCCGAATTTCTCTGTTGCATTTCATCCTTCGCGTCGTGGGCGCCGGCGTTAGATGGGCGCAAGCGGCGGCGGCTGTCAAATCCGCTCGGAACGGCTACGCTCTTGTGCGTTTGCACAAAGTTTTTTCCGTAGCGCGGCATATGACTGTCGCCGCAAAGGAGCAGCGCCATGAAGATTCGGTTCACCATTGACGATATCGCGGCCGCCCGCGACGCCGGCGCGATTGACGCCGCGTCCTGCGAGCGGCTGTCGCAGTTTCTTGCGTCGCGGCGCGCGGCCCTCGCGGAGGCGACGTCCCAAGCGCCGCGCTATGACGTCGTCAACCTGCTTTGGTACGCCGGCGCGCTGATCGTGCTCGGCGCCATGGGCATGTTTTCGACGACGGCCTTCGGCCTTTGGGGCGATAAGGCGCTGCTGGTCACCGCGATCGTTTACGCCGCCATGTTCGCCTTGGCCGGCGCTTATCTATGGCATAGGCGCGGCTTGCACACGCCGGGCGGGCTGCTTATCGCCTGCGCAGTGGGGATGGCGCCGCTCGCGATCTTCGCGCTGCAGTCGATGTACGACGCCAGTCCGGCGGGGGAGGCGCGGCCCTACCGGGACTTCTACATTTGGATTCAGTCGAGCTGGCTTCCTATGGAGCTTGGAACGATTGCGGCGGCTTCTGTCGCGCTGCTCGCCTTTCCCTTTCCTTTCCTCGTCATGATCATCGCTTTCGCGCTCTGGTTCATGTCGATGGATTTGACTCCCTGGCTGATGGGCGTCGAAGAATTTTCATGGGATCAGCGGGCGACGGTGAGCATGTATTTTGGACTCGCCGTTCTCGCCGTGGCTTGGCTCGTCGATCTCAAGCGGTGGCGGAACGGCGATTTTGCTTTCTGGCTGCATCTCTTCGGGCTGCTGGCCTTTTGGGGCGGGTTGACGGCCCAGCACAGCGGCAACGAATTGGGCAAGGCGCTCTATTGCGCCATCAATGTGGGACTCATCTTTCTGTCGCTCTTCCTGATGCGCCGTGTCTATGCGGTATTCGGCGCCGTCGGCGTCACGACCTATCTGGGCTATCTCGCCGGCAGCGTTTTCAAGGATTCGATCCTTTTCCCCTTCGCGCTGTCGGGCATCGGCGTTCTGCTCATCGTCTTCGGCCTCTTGTTTCACCGCTACGGCGCCGCCATCGGCGAAACGATCGGCGAATTGTTGCCGGCGCATTTGCGCGGATTGCGTCCGGCGCATGCCCGCGAGCAGGACTCCGCATGAGCGCTGGCTGAGTTCGCGGCGCTTCTAGCGAGTTTCGGATTGATTGCGCTTTAGGCGGCAGCGGATTATATAGGCGAAATCCCAACATGGACGGTCGTTCTGTGGGTCGCTGGCGCCGGGCGGCGCGGCGCCAGACGTCGCCCCCATGCCTGATCAAGGAGTTTGCAGATGGGCAACGCCCCGCTGATGCCGAAGGCCACGGCCGTTTGGCTCGTCGAAAATACATCGCTGACGTTCGATCAGATCGCCGATTTCTGCAAACTGCATCCGCTCGAGGTGAAGGGCATCGCCGACGGCGAGGTCGCGGCTGGCATTCGGGGCCATGATCCGATCACCTCGGGGCAGCTCACGCGCGAGGAGATTGAAAAGGCCGAGAAAAACTCGGGCCATCGCCTGCATCTCTCCGTCTCCAAGGTCGTCGTGCCGGAGGTCAAAAAGGCGCGCGGTCCGCGCTATACGCCCCTCTCGCGCCGTCAGGACCGTCCAAACGCGATTCTGTGGCTCGTGCGCAATCATCCGGAGCTGAAGGACGCCCAGATCATGCGTCTCGTCGGCACCACGAAGACGACGCTGAAGGCGATTCGCGAGCGCACCCACTGGAATTCCGCCGCGCTGACGCCGATGGACCCGGTGACGCTCGGGCTTTGCTCGCAGATTGATCTCGACTTTGAGGTCAATCGCGCGGCGAAGGACAAGCCGGCGACCGTGGAGGATCATGGCCAGACGCTGGTGCCTGCAAGCGTCACCACGAGTCCGCGGCCCGAGCCGTCCACGACCGAGGACGTCTTCGGCAAGGCCAAGCCAGCGGCGCCGCAGGATGACGAAGACAATTTCGACGCCGACCGCGTATTCGGACGGCTCAAGGACGTCGATTTCGGCGAGTGACGACCGCAGTCTCGCGCGAGCGCCGATTGATCAACCGGTAGCCCGCGCGTATCTTGCACATAGAGCTTAGCCGCGCGGACTGACGCACATCGCGCTGGCGAGCGTCGCTTTCGCCGTGTTCACATTCTCGCTGGCGAACCTTTGGACTCTCCGGATGACCAACTCGCCTTATGATCGCGACCTCGAACGAAATCCGGCCAATTTCCAGCCGCTGACTCCGATCACCTTTCTGGAGCGCGCCGCGGCCGTCTTCCCTGAACGCATCGCGATCGCGCACGGCCAGCTGCGGCGCAATTATCGCGATTTTTACGCCCGCAGCCTGCGGCTCGCGAGCGCGCTCGAAAAGGCGGGGCTTGGTCGCGGCGACACGGTCTCCGTCATGCTCGCCAACACGCCGGCGATGCTTGAATGCCACTACGCCGTCCCGATGATGGGCGCGGTGCTGAACACGCTGAATACGCGGCTTGACGCTTCGATCCTCGCCTTCACCCTCGACCATGCCGAGACGAAGGCGCTGATTGTCGATCGGGAGTTCTCAGACGTCATTCGCAACGCGCTTTCGCTCGCGAAGGCGAAGCCCGTCATTATCGACTACAGCGATCCGGAATATGACGGTCCGCCCGGCGAGCGGTTGGGCTGTGTCGAATATGAGGACTTCCTGCGCTCGGGCGACGATGACTATCAATGGTCGCCGCCGGGGGACGAATGGGACGCGATCTCACTCAATTATACCTCTGGAACGACGGGCGATCCGAAAGGCGTTGTCTATCATCATCGCGGCGCCTATCTCACGGCGCTCGGCAACGTCCTCACCGGCGACATGGGCCGCCACCCGGTCTATCTGTGGACGCTGCCGATGTTCCATTGCAACGGCTGGTGCTTCCCCTGGTCGATTTCGGTCAATGCCGGAACCCATGTCTGTCTGCGACAGGTGCGCGCCGGCCAGATCTATGAACTGATGGCCGAGCACGGCGTCTCGCATCTGTGCGGCGCGCCCATCGTCATGTCAACGCTTCTCAACGCGACCGAATCGGAAAAGAAGCCGCTGACGCGAACCGCGCGCTTCTTTACGGCCGCCGCGCCGCCGCCGCAGGCGGTTCTCGCCGGCATGAAGGCGGCCGGATTCGAAGTCACGCATCTTTATGGACTGACCGAAACCTACGGTCCCGCCGCCGTCAATGAATGGCACGATGACTGGGACTCGCTGGACAGCGGCGCACAGGCGCAGATGAAGGCGCGTCAAGGCGTGCGCTATCTGGTTCTCGAAAATCTCGACGTGATCGACCCAGACAGCATGCAGCCGGTGCCGCGCGACGGGGCGACGATGGGCGAGGTCATGTTCCGTGGCAACGTCGTCATGAAGGGCTACCTGAAGAACAAGAGCGCCTCGGAGAAAGCTTTCCACGGCGGCTGGTTTCATTCAGG
>JALHNR010000151.1 GCA_022843525.1 Methylocystis sp.
GTTTGATGGGCTCGCCGCGTCGCCATGAACGTGCCTTCGGCTCATTAAGCACAAGTTCCTTGATCGGACCTTTGTGAGTCTCAAGAACGGTGCTGAGGGTAATCGTCTTGCTGGCCATAAACCGGAAACTCCAATGTTGTGAAAAGGGAGTGATTAAGCGGCGACGCGGCGCGCCTGCTCAGCGATCGGCGCGACGTTGGCGCCCGCGTTGGTCAGTTCTGCGACGATGTTGGTCCCGCGCAGGCGAGACATGCGCAGCGCAGTGTCCAAACGCAGCGCCTCGGTGCGCGCTTCTGCATCGCCGCGAGCGGCGCGCAGCGATAGACCTTGCTGACGAAGCTCCGTCGCGCGGACAAGGATCGCATGCGCTTTCGCGTCTTCAGCGGGATTGGAATAGGACATGGTAGGAGCCTCGATAGGTTCACGGGTTTCGAAGGGAAGCGCCGCAAGCAGAGCTTCGGCGTCTGGAAGGAGAAGCGTCGATTCGTCCTGATGCATCCGAAGTAACGTGCGCGCAGCCGAAGGCCGCACGCGCGCTTCGTCAAGCGATAGGATTGCCGCCGCGTATGGCGACAACGGTTGCTCCAGCTCGGGCGATGGCGAAGGCGCGGACGTTTGGGGCTTATCGAGCGTTGCGGCCTTGGGCTTTCGCGTAGGACGCCGTGGTCCAGCATAGGCATAATCGATACAAAATCCCTGGTGCGCAGCTTCGGACGCGCGACGACCGCGGCCTTCAACCTCGGCGTCGCGTTCCCGCGCCAGCTCAGTTTTGTGCACGCAATGAAAACCGCTCGCCAAAGCATCTTCGATTGAAACCAATGCGCCGGTGACTTCGATTAATGCCTTGCCGCCGATCAATGGCCAGAAAAATTGAGTGTGCTCCATAATCAATATCCCGGATGATTGAAGCCGCGCCCGCCCATTGTCGTGGCGTATCGCCCGCCGGCGCCGCTAAACGATCGGGGGCAGATGGCCGATAAGCGATCTATCTCGGATTTGAGCAACTTCGCCTCGCCCTTATGCCAACGTTGCCACATTTCGCCGTGTCGCACTTCCTGGGTCTGCGCGCCGGCTAGGAGCGCGTAATATGCGGCCCTGAGTTTCGGCAACATCGCGCATGGGTCGTGAACCTCAGACGGCGGCGAGCTTGGCGGCGAATGGCAACCTTGATTGAGCGGCGCGCGGTTGAACGGCGGATTCGTCATGCTGCTTTCACCTTTTCGCCCTTGCCTGCGCTAAACGCCGGATGCGACAAACCGAACTGCGCGAGGTATTCACGCTCGCTCGCCAAAGCCGAGACGTGTTGCTCAAAATCGCCGCCGCCGTTCTCAGCCAACACGTCGCTGATTGTGATCAAGCCGGCGCTCAGAGCTTCGATCTGCGCCTTGCGTGCCTTTCCGATATCCGGCTGAATTGGTCCGGAGCCCGTCCACTTCGCTCGCGTGAGAGCTTTCCCGTGCGTGTCAAAATCGACGTGGGGCGGAAGTTCGATGACGCCACGATGCACGGCTTCCTGAAGCCAATTGCGGAAAACGGCGGCGTAAAACTCTTCCACAATGAACTTGCGGCGGACTTGCGCGAGACGCCAAGCCGGCTCCAGGGCCATTTTTGCAGCACTGAAATTCACGTCGCTGAAATCGCCATCGATCACTGGCGCGGCTTCGCCCGCCGCTCGCGCAGCGCGTCGGACTAACGCCTTAGAGAAGTCGGCAAACGTGTTATCGCCTCGGCTCTGCAAAAGATGCAGCTTCTCATTCGGCAACAGGTGATAGAGCGTTGCGCCGCGCAGCGGAACGCGATTGCGACCCGATGCGCCCCAAAATGCCTCTTTGCGATCGAGGAAGGCCGTAAGTTCGGTGTCGGAAAGCAGCCCGCCGGCCGGCGCTTCGTTCGCAGAGAGGGCGTCGAAAGCCGTCTTGGTCGGAACGTCCGTCTCGATCGCGAGCGTCGCGCCGGCATGCGTCAGATGCTTATCCAGCGTGAGTTCCTGAAGGCTCGCCTCTTCCTTCGCAGGCGTCAAAGCGCCGACAATGGGGCTCACGGAATGCACGCCGCGCGGGTCTGTGTTTTCCTGAAGCCAGACGATCTGACGACGTCCGATCGAATTATACGCCCGAACGATGCGCACATTGTTCGATATGTTGGGCTGCCCCATGGGCGCGTCACGCAAGGCGAGCGCGGTAAATCGGCCGCCTTTGTCGAAACCAACGCCGGCCACGAAGGACAAGCCGCCTTCGTCGCTGCGATGATAGTCCTTCGCAATCTGGTCCGGGTCTAGCAGCGTCACCCGGCTCGCATATTGGGTATCCGCGCGCGGTTGCCAGTCGAGAATCGCCAAAAGGGCGCCGGCCTTTAAGAAGCTCAGATATCCGCCCGCTGCCAACGAATGAAGGTTATAGCGGCCGGTCGAGTCCACCTCGCGCGGTTCCGAAATGTAATCGGCCCATGCTTGCTCGATTTGCGAAAACAGTTGGCGGGCTTCCTGGTCACTAATTCCAAGATCGGCGCCCCGGATTTTAGATGACAGGGAAAGCCCCTGCCCCACAACCTGGGTGACGCCGGTCGTCAGGATCGTGGCGACGACGCTGTTAGAGGTCGCCATGTCATTCGCTACACGGGAAGCCTGAAGTGACTCCTTCGCATAGCGTCCGCCAAAGGCTTGCGCGGTCCAATAGCCGCCCCCAAAGAACTGCCCCGAGCCTTGCGAAGAGACTGCCCACGCAAGGCGGCGCTCATTGCCGACGTTGGAGTCCTGGAATCCCGCTTGCGGTTTCGCGTCAAATGACGTGGTTGCCGGCGCGCCGGGCGGCGCGATGGCCTCGGGCAAAAGTTCGATTTTCATGACTTAGGCCCCAACGTTGACGCCGCGCGCTTTGGCCTGCTCTGCGGAGATGTAACCACGTGCAAGAGCGTGCTGCGTCCCTGCCCGCTTGCACTCTTCAATTCGCGAGGCCTTGTGGTCTTCATTAATCGCGCCGCCGATCGGCGATGTAATACCAACGCTGCCCTCTTGGGCCATCGCCTGGAAAAACGCGCTCGCGCCGTCGCGCGGCGTATCGGCGAGCATGTCGACAATTGCGGAGGCGGACAACGGCGAGTTCACGAGCAATTTCACGGCAAGATTCGTGCGGCCCTTGGCCTCGGGCGACATAAGCACGTCGCGCATGCGAATACGTTCCTCGGCGCGAACGTCGGCGACCGTCTGCGAATTGGTAGGCGAAGCAACTTTGGGTTTAATCGTCATTATGCGGCCTTCCGATTTGAAAGCTGATTGAGCGCGGCCAAGCGCGCGGCAATGTCTGCATTGGATTGAGGTTTGGCCTTGTCTTCCGCACGGGAAGCACGGCCGTTGACAAGAGACGCCGCGGCAAGATTGTAAACGGCGCAATCGAATGACTCGTTTCGGTCGCCGTCCTGCATAGACCAGGACATTCTTGGGTAGCCTTTTACGTATTTTACAAGCAGCCGCTCCGCCGTAAGTTGGTCAAAGAAGTCGGAGTCGAGATGCGCCGGAGTTTTGATCGCGCCGGATTGCAAACCCTTCGCAACCGCCATCTTGAGATTATCGACTCCGACAATAAGACAACGCAAAAGCCCCTTTATTTTCCCGCCCTGCTTCACTGCGACCCTTTCGAAGCCGCCGCGACCGATAATGATGTGGCAGCGACGGCCTTTCGCGCGCTGTGATAAGACCCACTTTGCGCCTTGGTCTGGCACGTGCCCGCCGTCCACAAAGGTCATGACTGATTGCAGCGTGCGGCCGTCCTGCATTCGAAACGAGCGCCCCAACAAGCTATCGAGGTCGCGCCAAACCGTGTCGCCGTTGGTATCGCCCCACAGAACTATGTGGTCCAGGATTTGACGCTGCGAACCGTCAGCTTGATGCGCCATAAATTGCGCTTCGAGACGATTGCCTTGAACGTCTACCGCGCACGTAACAAAATCCAACAGCTTATCGTATGGCTCGGATATGGGCACGGCCCGAGACATCAAGTCAGTGGGATCGTTCTCAACCTCACTCGATGCTTCAAACGGCATGCCCCAAGAAAGATTTTGAACCGTCTTTTTCTGTTCGATCGATTTGGCGCTATCAACCTGGGCAGCCACCTTTGCGAGTGATGAAAATTCGCTGCAAAGCTCATTGGCGTGAATTGAGACGACGCCCGGCTCCCCTTGCGCGGTAGCTCTGAATTGGCCGGTTGCGACCATGCGCAAGCGCTCAGCTTCGTCCGCGAGAGCCCCACATTCTTGACAAAGCAGGCGTGCCTCTTGCGGCTTGCCCGGCTCGAAATGCAGCCTATCCTGTGTGATCGGCGCTTCGTCGTCGCAATGCTCGCACTTGACTAAGAACAGCCGCTTGTCGCCCCGCTCGTAATTTGCCGCGATACGCGATGTCGCTCCAAACGTCGGCGTGCTGGCGAGCAACAGCAACGAGCGTCGATATGTGTGAAGGCGGCGACGAACGAGGTCTTCGGGCCGCCCTTCCCCGTTCGAAGTAACGGCTGCGCATCGGTCGAGTTCGTCGATAATGCCGAACCTGATGGCTTTGCCTGATAGCTGCGGAGCCTTGTAGGATGACGCGAGCGCGAGACTGCCGCCGGCAAACGTTTTTAAGTTCGCGTTCGAATGCGAAACGGTTTGTCGCAATGCCGGGGATGCAGTTATGAGCGGGTCAAGTGTTTCTTTGCAGTAGCTCGAAACGTCATTTTCATCCGGGCGGACATTCAAGAGCGGTCCACCCTCGCCACATATCGCATGACCTAGAATCGCATGTATCGCCGTCGTCTTGCCGATTTGCGCACTTGTCATCAAGATCAGTTCGCGAGTTCCGGGCTCGGCTGCGGCGTCGATAAGCTGGCGCTGCAAATTCGATAGGCGAAGCTTGCCGGGACGGGCGTTCGATTCTCTTGGTAGGACGAGGTTCTGTTCGGCCCATGCGCTAGGCTTGATATTGGGCGGCGGCGCGAGCGCGCGAAGCATCGCCGCGAAGATCGCGGACGCATCATCTATAAATGTCATGGGGCGTCAGTCGCTTAGTGCGAAAAGATCGATGTCTGAGAGCGCGGCCAACTCTTCGCGGATAGCGTCATCTAAGACGCGCTCGATTGCTTCCGCGTCCGCGGCGCCGACAAGTTTGTGAGCAACGCGAGCGGGGAAGCCGAGCAAGCCGTTCCTGATATGCATCGCAAATTCGATGGCCGTTTGGCTGACGGCCTCGCGCGAGACGAGTCGGCATTCCTCTTTAGCAACGGCCAACTCTAACTTTCGCGCGCGGGCAAGCTCGCTAGCCGCGCGGGCGGAAGCGAGCGCGGCGAGGTGTGTGTTTCGCTCGCCAACGTCGGAAGACGGCGCGTCGGCGCCAATCTGCTTTCCAATTGAAATGCCTGCGTCGCTGAAAGCGACAAGCGCGGTAATGGCGTCGGCGACCGGATACAGGCGATTCTTATCGGCGCGAATTTTGGAGACTTTCAATAGCTCTGCGACACGCCCGCGAGACATGCTCGCATAGTCGGAAATGGCCGTTATGTTCGCGCGCTCGCCAAGCTCGGCAACCGCAAGTTCCGTGTCCAATTGCTTGCCTCACGTTGAGAAATGCGGCTGAGATTGATTGGTTTTGTCTATCGTTTTCACAGCCGGACACTAGAAAAGGTGGGTGTTTTCAATGTTTTTGTCGCAGCCGCGCCCCCGCGACGCATCGCTGAGAGGTCGGCAGAGGACCCTAACAAGTTGATACGTCGCGATGTTTGGTCGAGTAGACCCAAAAGCCTTGGTTTTCCGGGGCATTCGAGGGGTTGCCCCATGTGCGCGGATCGATAGATAACGGCTATGAATGGTCCGCGCCGAGAGCACGGGAGATGCAGGCCGATACGTCATAATGTTGCGTGCGCCGTGCGGCGCATCGCGCGAGTGTGCGACCGTCGATCAATCGATCGTCAAATGGGCGTCGTCGCGAGCCTGCAAATGCGCGTGGCGCGCGGCGTCGCTGCGCTTCCGATGAAATCAGCATATTCGAAATCGCATCGGCCGGGAGGGACTAGCCCTACTGCCGGCGCAGCGCGCCACGCCGCGAGCGCACGTCGCGATGCGTGAAAACGCTCGCCTATCAAACCCACACAACAGGAGGTCACTCGCCCTCAGAGCCGTGGCCGCCCGCCGCGACGTGGCCACCAGCGAACGCCGTCTCAAGCACGCTCGAAACCTCGCGGTCCAACTCCCGCTGCGCGACTTCGATAAACGTCTGCGCGGGCCTTTGCGCTTCGTTGTGCATCGTCGCTTTTGCGCTAGCGGCGTATATGACCTTGAATGCCTTGCGCGCCTTCCCCGTTCGGGAGGCAACCATGAATTTACCGTGGCCCGAGCCGCGAAGAATGAACGCCTTCGGCACGCTCAGACTCGCACTGCCGCCGCCGGAAAGGCGATGCGTTGACGCAGAAAGCGAGCCCCGGTTCCAACTCATACCCGGCGAAAACGTTGCGCCGCCCGTTCTCAGAATTGAGTGTCTTCCTGGTTTGAAAGCGACGCGCGCCGTGAGGTTTCCCGGCGATGCAAGCTGGACACGGCCGATTTCATTTGAGAGCGACTCGCTTAGGTTGGCGTCTTGCTTGACGACAGGGACCGTATATTTGCGAGCGGCCTTGGTGGCCGTATTGGTCGCGCCCGCGAGAGCTTCAGGCGTCTCGCGCGCCACTTGCTTTAGGAGAGGCGAGAGCGTGTCTTTGACCGTGACGTAGATTCCGCTCATCGCTCACCGCTCATTTCGACATGGCGCAACGAGAACGCGCCGATCGTGCATGACGCCCGCCTGCGTCTCGACAGATAGGCTCATGGTGATCTTGTCGCCGGGCTCAAGCCGCGTTCGATTCAATAAGCCCCAAAGGGCGACGCTCGCCTGTTGCCGGATTCGCGACTGATAGGCTTCGTCCCTTGGCGGCGGATATGAGAAGCTATCGCTGTCCGACATGTTCGCCTCTCGGCGCGCCGGGGGAATCGAGGCGCTGTGCGATCGGCGTCCCGGCGCCATGACGAAGCGCGGCGCGATAGTTCGCAACCTCAGCGTCACGCGGAAAACGATTATCCGGTTTGGCCAGTTCGAGCGGCGGAAGTCCGAGCGCTGCGCGCAATTTCGGATGGTGATCGAACATGCGCGCGCCGACTTCTAGCGAGCGCATCGTCTCGCCGCCGATCGCATCGGCGGGATTGATTGAAACCATGACTGTGAAAACTCCAAATGAAAGGGGCGGCGCTCAGGCCATCAAACCCCACTGTGCGACTTGCGCGATATCGCCGCCGTCGAGATAGGTTTCGGGCGGCGCCGGATCGGCGCTGCGCTTCGAGGCGTCGCGACTTTCCTTCAACGCGAGCACGTCGCTAAGTCGCCATCGCGGGCGGCCGGGCAGATTGACCGGCGCAATGAACTTGTTGTCGCGACGCCACAGGCGCAGCGTCTCGTCACACACGCCTAGCAGGCGCGCGACTTCGTTTGGCGGGACCAACACGTCGCCGCCTGCATATTCTTTCATTGGGTGATCCCGTTGGGTTTAGGTGCGCTCGGCTAGCCGTTGCACGCAATCGACCAACATTGCTTTGGCCGCATCAGCCGTCACGCCGATGCGGGCTCCGGCTTTGTCGAAATTCTCTTCGTCCACAAGGACGGCGCACAGCAAGGTCAGCTCTTGGTCGGAATATCGACGTTCAATCGCGGCCCGGCGCTGCGCCTTTGCGAGCCTCGCCGAATGATCGGGGGCGTCGTGCACGGGTTTCGAAAAGCCGACGACGGTTGATACTTGACGCAGCCTGTCGCGTTCGGCCGCGATCGTCTGAAGCGCCCAAGCGCGTTCGAGCATGCCGCCCTGCCCGCCGCTCGGTTCGTCGTTAGACAATACCTCGGCGAGCGCGAGGGCCCGTTCGTAAAGATCGTGAGGCAGGCGCCGTTCGCTGAAGCAGAGCGCGGCGAGCGGCGACAGGGCAACGGTATCGGCCTCGGGCTCGCTAGCCTCTTGGCGCCAAGCGTTGTGCGCGCGCCAGAACTGCGCGACCGCTTCAGCGCGCCAGCGTGGCCGCTTGCCGGGCGCGTCGGGCTCAGGCGCGGGGAATGAGCCCTTGCGCCACAACCTCACAGTTTCGGGACTTACGTCGAGGCGCCGAGCAATCTCGGCTTGCGTCAGCAATTGCATCAAAAAACCAATCAGTCGAACTGCGGACGCAATGCGCCCGGCCTCGATTTGGGCATTTATTGGTGAAAAGTACAAGCCTCTTCGTCATTAAATTTTGGTAATCCGGTTTGGCGCGCGTGGCGGCCACGGCGGGGCGGGCTGTCAGCTCAACGGCCGATCGGGGTCACGTCGCGCCGCCGTAGCGCCCTGCCCGACTCGCTGGCAACCGCGAGGCGGGCGGGGCGCTATGTCAGCGATCTATCCGATGAGCGCCGCTTGTCGCGACAAGGTGGCCGCATATCGTTCTGAGTTGTCTCTCAACTGTTTTTCAGTTGGGCACTTGCCCAAATGCAACGAATTATTTGCGAAGGTAACGATTTCTGCGTCTATCGCTACTTCTCGGGTCACCTTACCCTGGGAGAAAAGCCATCCTGCCACAACTGACCAGTTCCATAACGGGCTGTCGGATGTAACCCTTGCAACCGGGGCTGGAAAATCCTTGCCTCGTATCCCTTTCCAGTAGTTCGAAATCGCCGCACGCGTGCAATTCGTCCGTGCAGCTATTTCGGATAGACTGACAAGAGGGTCGGGCTCAACCCGATCTATTGTAGCTCCAGAGCGACTAACATCTTGACAGGCAGACGCAATAGCGGCCTCCAAAGATTCAGCTTCTCTAGCGAAATCCACAATGATGTGTCCCTTTTGGAACGACAAAGTTGCATCGTCGCAACCCGCGTCATAGAAGCGGGACTCAAAATCATCCGCCTGCGGGTCCAGACCGGAAGCGATGATACTAAACTCATGTGTTTTCATCGTCGTGGCCCTCTTTATGCGGACAACGTTCTATGGCGCGCCTTATCTGCTTGGCGTGATTACCAGCGTCTTTTGGCGTGCTATAGACCGAAATTGTGCATCCATCTCTGTCAGCATGGGGGCAATATAAGCGTCCCCAATGCCCTTGCATTCGCAAGATCCACCCTTGAGACTCTGCCTCGGCTACTGCGTCTTCAACCTCCTTCTTTGGATGTCGTGACCTAGCCAATGCGTGCTCCAATATGTATCACTACGTTAACAGATGTCAACGGCAAACTCCTACGTTCTGGCGCCAAATGTTTCCAGACTGCTCACTAGCCGGTCTTACCCGATTTGTTTCAACCACGTTATCTGGACATATTAGCTCAGATATAGCCTGCTGTTTGCCTGTCCCACTAGCCGCTTGCAATCACACCATACCGGATGCGCAGCGGGCCTCAGGTCCGGCCTTATCCGCCCCTGCGCCGGAAGTACCACGGGGGGTCAAGATGGGCGCTCG
>JALHNR010000152.1 GCA_022843525.1 Methylocystis sp.
GGTTTGATTGGGAGTTTGCTGATCTCGTCTTCGGAGAATTGAATAAGCTCGGGCTGATCCCGATTGCTGACCTCTGCCATTTTGGGGTTCCGGATTGGATCGGCGATTTCCAGAACCCCGACTTTCCCGAACTGTTCGCGAGCTATGCTAAGGCGTTCGCCGAGCGTTTTCCTTGGGTGCAGTTGTTCACGCCGATCAATGAAATGTTTGTCTGCGCGACATTTTCGGCGGCCTATGGGTGGTGGAATGAAGAGCTTCATAGCGACCAGGCTTTTGTGACAGCGATCAAGCACATCGTCAAAGCCAACGTGCTTGCGATGAAAGCGATTCTGATCGTGCGGCCGGACGCGATCTTCATACAGAGCGAATCTTCGGAGTACTTTCACCCGAGCAGCCCGAAGGCGGTAGAAAGAGCTCATTTTCTGAATGAGAGGAGATTTCTGTCGCTCGATCTGAATTACGGCCATTCGGTAAGCGCCGAGATTTACCGGTTCCTCATGGACAATGGTATGACCGAGGCCGAATATGATTTTTTCATGGGCCAAGATCTAAAGCGACACTGCATAATGGGCAATGACTACTATGGCACGAACGAGCATTACGTGGCAGCAGATGGAAAAGCCTCTTTCTCGGGAGAAATCTTCGGCTACAATGAGATCACCAGCCAGTACTACTGGCGGTACCAAGTACCCGTCATGCATACCGAGACCAACTTCGAGGAAGGGCCAAAAGGCTACGAAGCAGTTCGCTGGCTTTATAAGGAATGGGCGAATGTCTTACATGTTCGTAAAAGCGGGGCGCCGATTTTAGGGTTCACCTGGTACTCTCTAACAGACCAAATAGACTGGGACACCGCGCTCCGGGAGGATAACGAGCGGGTTAACTTGCTGGGGCTCTACGACCTTGATCGTAGACCACGAGCAGTAGGACGGGCCTATAAGGAGCTGATTGCCGAGTGGAGTGAGGCGATGCGGACTGGAAGCGTCTGCATGATGGTGCCACTCGGACCATGTTGCGTCTAGGCCGGTCTTCGGCTGTAGTCCTCGCAAAGGAAGCTTTTGCGGGCGTATCTCATTTTCCGGGAAAACCGGCATGAGCAAGAAATCGGAAAAAGAAGACGAGGCCTACGCCGAAGCGATGCACAACGCGCAAGTGGAGTTGGTGTGATTCCACAAACACGTAAATCAAAGGCGAACAAAAGATCATGGTGTTTCTCGACGGTCGGGGCGCAGTGGGCAAAGATGGAACGGCAAAGCGACCACGGAACATTTAT
Organism: Methylocystis sp.; assembly: GCA_022843525.1. Taxonomy (GTDB): domain Bacteria; phylum Pseudomonadota; class Alphaproteobacteria; order Rhizobiales; family Beijerinckiaceae; genus Methylocystis. Next base: position 1,274 of record JALHNR010000152.1, read on the forward strand.
CCGCGCGCGAATCTCGTATCGACGGCTTTTTGGCGCGAAGTTCGATATTCTCAAGCCCCGTCAAATCGAGATCGTGGTTGACCATGCGTCCATCAGATTTCCCCGCGCCCAAGCCGCCATGTGGGCTCCGTCGGGAAGGGGATGCGCTTTGGTGAAGAGGACGGCCGCCGCGAAAGCTTCACGCGGCAAATCAGGGTTCTCGGCGGCGATCTCGTCGAGACTGTCGCCGTGCGACAAGCGCGCTTTGAAAACACAGCCCTCTTTGCGCTTAAGAGCGCGAAGCGAATAGAAGCCGCTATCGGCGCCGGCTGCAAAACGAGGACCGAGACCGGGGAAACGCTTCGCGCGGGACTAATTACGGCTCCTGCCTGTCAGAGACTCGCTCGGTTCTCGCACAAAGGACCGCCTTGGCTCATCACTCAAGCGATCAATAAAGCGCGGCGTCGTCGAACAAATGCCAAAGTGATTTTTGCAGCTTGCGGCTCGTGATATGCGCGCCGGCGGCGCGGCGCTCGAGAACGAGTTTCTTATCGTGAAAATCTTCCATGCCGACGCGATGGCCGACGCTGATCACCGTCGCGCCGGCAAGATCTTCATTAAACAGACGCAGCATCGAGACCTGACTCTCTTCGTCGAGCGCCGACGTCGCCTCGTCCATGATGATGATCTGCGGCCTTTGCAGCAAGAGACGAACAAAAGCCGTCCGCTGACGTTCGCCGCCGGAAAGCATTTGGTCCCAGCGCTGCTCTTCGTCGAGATGCTTGATAAGATAGCCCAAGCCGCACCGCCGCATCGCGCCTTCGATCATGTCGTCGGCGATTTCCTTGTCGGAGATCGAATAGAGCATGGCTTGTCGAAGCGCGCCCAAGGGAATGTACGGCTTCTGCGGCACAAAGGCGATGTGGGCGTCCTTCGGCAAGAGGATGCGGCCGGAGCCCCACGGCCATAGGCCGGCGAGCGCGCGAACAAGCGTGCTCTTTCCTGTGCCGCTGGGGCCGCCGACGAGCAGCTTCTCGCCGGAGGGAACAATCACGTTCGCGCCGGCGATCACCACTCGGCCGTTGCGATGCGCGACCGCGAGATCCTGGATATGAATCGTGTCGTCGTCGCTGACGCCGAACTCGATAAATTCCTTTTCTTCCATGATGACGGCGATATCGAGACTCTCGAGCGCTTCGATGAGTTCGTCGACGCGGTGGGCCGAGGCCATCCATTCCGCAACGCGGACGGAATTGTCGATGAACCAGTTGAAGGCGATCTGCACCGACAGGAAGGCGGCGGCAAGCTGCATGACGGCGCCGAGCGTCAGCGCGCCCGAAAGATATTTGGGCGCGACGAGCACGAGCGGGATGAGCGGCACAAGCGCGCCATTGGCGCTTTGCACGGTGGCGATCACGCCGCTGCTGTGGATCTGACGAATCCAGGCGGCGACGACGCGCCGGTAGTTCTGCAGGACAGAGCTTAATTCGTCGGCGTCGCCGCGGATAAGCGCGATGCTTTCCGCGTTCTCCTTCAGCCGCGAGAGTTCGGCGAGCAACTGCGCTTCTGCTTCGTTCTTTTGCGCGACGGCCGGAACGAGCGGCCGGCCGGCGAAATAAGCGACGCCGCCAGCGATCGTCGCGTAGATCACCGCCGCGAAGCCCAAATATCCCGGTAATACTATCTGCGCGCCAAACAGATTGAACTCCAAGGCGCCGCCGACGGTCCACAGAACCCCGACGAAGGCCGAGGCCGTCGCCAGCGCGGTCAAAAAGCCGACCGCAAATTCGACGAGCGGATCGATTGCGAGTTGAACGTCCTTGGAGATTCGATATTCCGGCGACGTCTGCTCGGCTGCGGCGATCTCAAGACGATAGTAGCGCTGGTCCTCGAGCCACCACCCGGCGAGTTTCTCGGTCAGCCATTGCCGCCAGCGCATCTGCAATGTCATTCGCGTGACAAGCGTGCCGCTGACGGCGAGCCCGCTGAACGCGACGAGCGCGGGCAACAGCACCGTCGCCCACCCAAGAGACTCAACGTTCTTGCTTTCGAGCGCGTCGAAAAACTTCCGGTTCCATTCGTTGACGCTTAGCTGCGCCCCAAGCTGCAGTGCGATGCAAAGGGCGACTAAGCCCGTCAGCGTCCAGGCTCGCCAGCGGGTCTCGCCGGACCAGAATTTGAGCGCGAGCGCGCAGAATTCCCGCCAACGGGCTCGGTTGGGCTGCTTAACCTCCGAAGCGACAACGCCCTGCACTACAGCCTGACCATTCACAATCACCTCTGCTTGAGCGCCGGAGGCGAACGAAAGACCTTTTTCAAGCGGCGGCGCATCGCTCTCATGCGCTGCCTCTATATGGCGCGCTCTATGTGGCGCGCTATAAAACATGACACTATAGCTTTGAGGCGCCGTTTTGGTGATGTGAGGCAGCCGACCGGGACGTCGGGACGCGCGATCCGCTACGCCGCGCGAGAAGCGTGCGCTCGAAGAACAGCGCTTGGCTGATCGTCGCCTTGACCGTGTCAACCTTATTGGGCTTGCTAATAAGAAAGGCGGCTCCGGCAGTTCGCCCATCTATGGAGGCGCGGTCCTGACGATCTGGCTCGTTCACAGACCCTTGTTCTGGAAGCCCCGAGGCACTCCTTAATGCTCGTCTTTGGTGGCGCTGGTCCCGTCGCGGGAGTGGTTGGAAATTGGTTGGCGTAGTCTCCGGGTCGCCTAACCCGAACGATTCCAGCGTTGGAGCGCTGGAAGGGAGACCACGCCATGGTGAAGGATACCACGAAGGGGGCGGCTGTCGCCGCCGACAATTTGCTTTTCGATGATTGTTCCGACGCGATCGAGGACGGTGTGCGCGTCCGCGTGCGCAGCTTCATCGAGACGATGTTGGAGGAGGAGTTGGAGGCGGCTTTGTCGCGTCCGCGCTATGGGCGGCGCAAGGCGCAAGGAGATGATGAAACCGCGGTTTCCCTCGGCGGCCATCGCCACGGCCGCGAGCGCACGCTGACGGGCATGTTCGGAAAGACCGAGATTTCCGTCCCACGCGCGCGGATCGTGGGCGAGGACGGCAAGACACGCGAGTGGAAGAGCGCCTCGCTGCGGGCTATCAGCGCCGCACAAAGGCCGCCGACGCGCTGATCGCCGGCGCCTATCTTGCCGGAACCAACACGCGTCGAGCGCGCCGGGCGTTGAACCAGGTTCTCAAAGGCGCGGTCGGCAAAGATGTGGTCAGTCTAACTTGGCGAAAGGCGCAAGGCGACTGGGACGCCTAGAATGCGCGTTCGCTCGTCGATGAACCCATTGTGTTGTCGCTTGCCTTGGAACAAGGCCCAGCCACGCCGCGAGATCGCGCCCATGTTTGAATGTGTCTGCTTTGCCAATCGCCGCGATCAGAGCTGAAGCGATCAATGCGCCGACGCCTGGAATCGTCGCCAATTGGCGCGCGTCCTCATTCTCTTTCGCAAAGGCCGCAAACTCCGCATCGAATACGGCGATCCGCTTGTCCAATTCGCGCCATTGCACGCGAACGTCGGCGATGAGCCCGCGCATTCTTCCGCTGAGCCCTTGCTCGTCTGGTTCGTCCAGCAGAACGCCGAGTCTTTCTTCGAGATGACGCTTGCCCTTGGGAACAACAATCCCGCGCTCGAGAAGAATCGCAGGCGCCTGATTGATCAGCGCCGTCCGTTCGCCGATCAAGCGGTCGCGCGAACGGTGTAGCGTTTGTATGTCGAGCTGATCCTGCGTCTTCAACTCGACGAAGCGCATCGTCGGCCGCGTCGCCGCTTCTGCGATAGCCTCCGCGTCGCGATCGTCGTTCTTTTGCGCCTTGACATACGGGCGAACATATTCGGGAGACATCAGTCGGACCTCGTGACCATGCGTCGCGAATAGCCGGCCAAGATGATGCGCGCCGCAACACGCTTCCATCGCGACAACACAGGGCGACAACTGCGCCGCCAAACCAACGAGCGTTTCCCTCTTCGCGCGACGGCGTAAAACCGGTTCAGTCTGTCACGACGCCAAGGACAACGCCGGCGGCTTAGGAGGTTATCAGAAGGAGGCGGAAGATGGCCCGCCACAGCTCAAAAAAGATCCGCGTCACGTTGAATGGCGATGGAGTGATCGGCAAAAGGGGGGCCGACGCGGTCGCATCTCAGGACGACATGGAACTGGCTGGTCGGCAGTCATGGAACTCTCGGTCTTCGGGCGTACTCAGGGCGCAATCACGCCTTTTTTCAGGAGAAGCTCATCGAAGAGAAAGACCTGATTGGGATCAGCAAATTCGCCATGGCCGCTTTTGCCGGCATATTCACAGCGCGATAAGAGATAGCGTATGATATTAAGATGCGCGGATTTTTTGTCGTCGGCTTTCACAAGCGTCCAAGGGGCGAACACGCTGTGCGTTCTCAGGAGCATCTCGTTGCGCGCTTGCGAATAATCCTTCCAGTGGCTTAGCGCCTTTTCATCGACGGGGCTAATTTTCCACTGGCGCAACGGGTCTTCTCGTCGGCGCTTGAGCCGCTTTTCCTGTTCGTCACGGCTGATGTCGAGATAATATTTGATGATTGTGACGCCGCAATGGACGAGCAATTGCTCATATATCGGCACGGTGTGCACGAACTGCTCATATTCTTCATTCGTGCAGAAGCCCATGACACGTTCGACGCCCGCGCGATTGTACCAGCTGCGGTTGAAGATCACGATCTCGCCGCTACTTGGCAAATGCGGCACATAGCGTTGAAAATACCAGGATTTTCGGTCCTGGTCCGAGGGTTTGGCTAGCGCGACGATTCGCGATTCGCGCGGACTGAGATGCTCGGTGATGCGCTTGGCCGTCCCGTCTTTGCCGGCCGCGTCCCGGCCTTCCAAAATGACCAGTATCTTGCGATCGTTTTCGATGACGTGCTTATGGAATTTGACCAGCTCCACCTGCGCCTTATGCAACGCCTTTCGGTATGCGTCGCTTTCTGAATTATCATTCTCGGTCATGCGAATTGTCCCTTCGGCTGCCGAGCCAAACGAGGAGCGCAACAGGAACGCGTCTAAAATTTAAGCGATAATCCTCAAATTTCACCGGGCCGCCCAATTCGAGTCGACAAAGGGCGACGCGGCAAGACCGATGGCTCGGATTTGAATCGGGACACGAATTCAATTATACTATTAAAAAGCTCTATGAGTTTGGCGAACATGTCTCGTCGGGTGCAATCATTTATCGTCCTTCTCGCCCTGCTGGCCGTATTGACTAGCGGCATGAGCGGCGCTTGGAGGTCCAAAGCCACGCACCAGTGTGATGGCATGGTTGGCATGATGAATATGGATGATTGCCTCGAAAGCATGAATGGTGACCGCGCCGGCGGTCTCGACTGCGCGACGCTGACATGCGGGCTGACGCAAACCATCCTGCCGCCGCACGAAACCGTTATTACTTCGATAATTGCGACGTGTGCATCGCCATTGACGCCGCGCGACGATCGTGAACGCTGCGGCCTTTCCGGCCCGCCGGATCTTCGGCCTCCAATCGCCTAACGCCGCAATAGTCGGCCGCAGTAGCGCGACGCCCGGACGTCGGACGCACCCCTTGGCGCGTCCCACCAGGCCGCACGAGCTGGGACACGTTGCGGATAACCCTGAACCAAATATCAACAAGCCGCCTTATTCATGCTTTCTGCGCAATAATACGCGCCAGGAGAACGAGTATCTGCGCGAGACGTGCCTTAAATAATACTATGTAATTATTTTTGCTTGGCGGCATTGACTCGGTACATACTCGAAATTACGTCTGTATTATTAGTGGCGTCGCCAATTATCAGCGCCCACTATTGGAGAAGACATGGGTCCACGCGTTCCGCCCACGCACACTCTCGCCTTCACACCGGGATGCCAAGGGCGTCGAGAGACAGGCGCCTTCCCTCGGTCGGTCCAATTGACCAGGGCCGGCGCCGCGCAGATGCAATACGACGCCATTCGAATCCGGCTCGATGGCGCCATCGCGGAAGCGTGGTTGGGACTTGAAGCCGTGCGCAAGACGATCCGCATCGTCGAACAGCGTCAGGTTCCGCAAGCTTATTTGTCAGTCGAGACTGCCGCAAGCGGCTTCCCAGCCGGAACAACCGATCTCGCCGCAGTCTTAGATGCAGAATGTCGGCTCCGTGCGGTCAAATTCGAACTGTTGAAGCTCAAGGTGGAGGAACAGGCGAGATACGCCGAACTCGAACGTCTGGCGGGAGGATCTCTATGACGCGGCGTTACGTCATTCTTCTCTTGGGCTTTGCGGTCTTCGCGGCGGTCTTCGCGCGCTTGGTCGAAGGGCGTTATCCATGGCCTACCCCTTCGAAAACGCCGGGCGCGATTCCGAATGTCTCGGACAGTACGCCCGCATCGACAGGGCCGATCATTTACTACCGCGACCCCGATGGTCGCCCGGCCTATTCGTTCACGCCGAAGAAAACATCGGCCGGCAAGGACTATCTGCCGGTGCGCGCGAGCGAGGACGTGAGTTTCGGGGATAAGCCGCCTCCGGTCGCCGCCGCGAGCGGCCAGCGACGCGTGCGGTTCTATCGCAATCCGATGGGCCTGCCCGACACTTCGCCCGTTCCAAAGAAGGATTCGATGGGAATGGATTACATTCCCGTCTATGAAGACGAATCCGAGGATAGTTCGACCGTCACAATCAGCCCCGGCAAGTTACAAAAGACAGGGGTTCGTTCCGAACCGGTCGAACGTCAGACGCTGAGCGTCCCTGTTCGCGCGACGGGCAGGATCGAGTTCGACCCGCGCCGTATCTCGATCGTCTCCCTGCGCTTCGAGGGCTTCATCGAATCGGTCGAGAAGTTCGTGGAAGGCGATTACGTCCGCAAGGGCCAGGTGCTCATGCGCATCTATGGCCCCAATGTTTCGAGCGCGGCGGCCGAATATGTCGCCGTCCTCAAAACGCGACGGGGCGAAGCAATCGAGGCGGCGGGCATTGAGTCTGCGAGGCTGCGACTCCGCAACCTCGGTCTTGATGACAATGCTATTGCAGAGATAGCGCGCGCGCGTAGCGTCCCCCATCATATACTATGGCGGGCGCCGCAGGACGGACACATCTTCGAGCGGACTGCGCTCAACGGCATGCGCGCCGCGCCGGGTGATGCGCTATTTCGCATCGTCGACCATTCGGTGGTCTGGGTGTTGGCTGACATCGCCGAGCGCGACATCTCTTTGGTGGCCCCCGGACAAAAGGTCGACGTCCGACCAAGAGCCTACCCAGATCGAACCTTCAAGGGGAAGGTCGCGCTGATCTATCCCCATCTCAATATTGAGACGCGCACGGGGCGCGTGAGGATCGAACTGGCGAACCCCGACGGGCTGTTGCGGGGAGACATGTACGCCGAGGTGGAGATCGCCGCCGGCGGAAACGAGAAGGCGCTTACTGTCCCCGAAAGCGCCGTCATCGACACAGGCAAGCGGCAAGTGGCGATTGTCGACAAGGGCGACGGGCGTTTCGAGCCGCGCGAAGTCAAAATCGGCCGACGCGGCGAAGGCTTCGTCGAAATCAAGAGCGGCGTAAACGAAAACGAACGCGTCGTCACGGCCGCGAACTTCCTTATCGACGCCGAAAGCAATTTGAAGGCGGCGTTGCGAGCTCTCGATCAAGGGGAGGCTGGCAAGTGATCGCCCGCCTCATCGCGTGGTCGGCGCGCAACCTTGTTCTCATTTTCGTCGGCACAGCCTTCGTCGTCGCAGCGGGGTTCTATGCCTTGCGCACACTGCCGCTCGACGCCATTCCCGATCTCTCCGATGTGCAAGCGATCGTCTATACGGAATATCCGGGCCAGGCGCCGCAAGTCGTCGAGGACCAAGTCACTTATCCGCTCACCAGTTCGATGTTGACGGTTCCGCGTTCCAAAGTAGTCCGCGGATTTTCGTTTTTTGGCGTATCCTTCGTCTACGTCATCTTCGACGATGGCGTCGATATTTATTGGGCGCGCTCGCGCGTCCTCGAATATTTGAGCGCGGCGAGTAAGAGATTGCCGGCGGGCGTGACGCCTGTTCTTGGTCCCGATGCGACGGGCGTTGGCTGGGTCTATCAATATGCGCTCATCGCCAAGGATATGACGCTCGCCGAATTGCGCTCGATCCAGGACTGGACGATCCGCTACGGCCTCGCCAAGGCCGAAGGCGTCGCTGAGATCGCGAGCGTCGGCGG
>JALHNR010000153.1 GCA_022843525.1 Methylocystis sp.
TCGACGTGCGCGTCATTGCGCCCGAGGAGATCCCAATGGCGCGCATTCTCGGGCCCGAAATCGGCGCGCATGTGAGAAAGCTCCACGAGAGCCACGGCGTCATCTTCCATCTCGGGGATACGGCGACGGAAATCGGCGAACGCACGCTCAAATTGAAAAGCGGCGCAACCTTGGACGCCGATCTGGTGGTCATCGGCGTCGGCGTGAAGCCGGATCTCTCGCTCGCCCAGTCCGCCGGTCTCGCCGTGGACCGCGGCGTGCTCGTCGACGAATATCTGCAGACAAGCGCGCCCGATATATATGCCGCGGGCGACATCGCCAGCTGGCCTGACAAAATCACGGGCGAGCGGATTCGCGTCGAGCATTGGGTGGTCGCGGAGCGTCAGGGACAGACGGCCGCGCGCAACATTCTGGGCCGCAAGGAAAAGTTCGACGCCGCGCCCTTCTTCTGGAGCCAACATTACGACCAGGCGATTTCCTATATCGGAAACGCAGCGTCGTGGGACCGGCTGGAGATGTCAGGCGATCCGGCCGCCGCCGACTGCGCCGTTTCCTACTTCAAAGGCGACAGTTTGCTGGCCGTCGCGACTATCGGTCGCGACCTCGACAATCTGCGCGCCGAAGTCGCTTTTGAAGCGCGCATCGGCGCCGAGCCGCCGGAATCGATCGAATAGGATTTGAGCTATTCGAAGCGTCCGGAGGCGTGGCTGAGCATGGTGTAGACCTTGCCGGCGTCGCCCGTCAGCAGGTCGAGCGCTTTCGAGCCGTCGTGATCGCCGCGGCTTGTCTCGATGAGCAGATCCTCGAAGTGCGCGACGTAGCGATCGGCGGTCGCGCGAAACGCCTGATCGACGCGATAGCGGCGACGAATTTCCTCGAAGGTCTGATGGCCTTGCGCGGTGTAGAGACGGCGACCGAACAGTCCGCCCTTCTCGCCGCGCTGATAGCGGCGCCATAGCTCCGCGACGGCGGCGTTGTCGACCATGCGTGCGATGTCGAGCGTCAGGCTGTCGAGGGCGCCCGCCGTCGCCAACGACCGCGGCTGGCGCGGCGGTTGCGGCGCGGCGTCGTCGAAGGAGGCGCGCGCAAGCAGGTTGCTCAGCCAGCCGCCGTGCGGCTCGCGTGTCGGCTCCGCCGTGCGATTCTGCGCGACGCCTGGCGCTGCGTGCTCGGCGCGCATCGCCTGATCCACGACCGGCTGACGGAGCGCAGGGGCGCTTTGTTCGGCGATGTCATAGACGCGGCCCGAACGCGCCACGATGTCGGTGAGCTCGTTCAGCGCCTTCACCTGATCGCCGACGACCCGGCGCAGCGCCGCCGCCTGTTCCGCGGTTTCGCGCGGAATTTCAGTCGCGCCGCGGCGCACTTCCTCGCGGGTCTCCTCAATCTCGCGATGGATGTTGCGCGCGAGGCCGCGAATCTCGTCTGTCGCGGCGTCGAATTTCGAGCGCGCGTCCCCGAAGAGACGGGTGATCTCTTCATTGGTGTCCGAGAAGGCGGCGCGCAGCGCCTCCGACGTCTGCTCGCGTTCGCCTTCCGCAGCTGCGCGCACCGCCGCAAAGCGCGTTTCGATCAGATCTGCGGTTTGCCGGGAGGTTTCGCTCAGCTCTCCTCCAAGGTCGCGCGACCGCGTCTCGATCGAGCGGAAGGAACGGTCCATCAATTCGCTGAACTGTGTCATGGCGCTTTCAAATTCGGCGCGCCGGCCTTCGATGAGCGTCACCAGATCTTCGAGCGAACGGCGGCGCGCGGCCATCACGGCGTCGAGCGCCTCCTGGCTTTGAGCCAGTTTTTCCGCGCTCTGCGCGAGCGTGTGCTGTCGTTCGTCGAGCGCCGCGACGATGGCGTTGGCGTCCTGCATCGTTCCGCCAGCGACGGCGCTGATATGTTCAACTTGCGTCGAAGCCTCGTTTAGCGCGCCATGGAACTCGGCAAGGCGTCTGCCGAGTTCATGTTCGAGCGTGACCAGATTCCCGCCGGTCTTGTCGATGACCGCATGGAGCGAGGCATTCGTCTCGCCGAGCGTGTCGAGCAGGGTGGGCAGTTCGGCGCGGATCTTTTCGTTTGTCTCCAGCAGAGCCGCAATCGAGGTCTGCGCGCTGGTCTCCAGCGTCAGCGCCAGCGCCTCGCGAGAGGCGTCCAGCGCATTCGTCAGCTCATCGCGCTTGACGCCGAGGCGCGAGACAAGGGCGGCGCTGCTATTTTCAACGGCGGTCGTCACGAGATCGCCGATCGCCGTCAACTCCTGGGCGACGGCGCCGCCGCGCGCGTCGAGCACCGTCTGCATTTGCGTGAGTCGCGCATCCAGCGCGCCGCTGATCTCCGCGACGCGTTCGGCGAGCGACTGGCCGAGATCGCCGGTGTGCGCATGAAGCGTCGTATCGAATTCGCGCCGCGCGACGGCGAGAACGTCTTTGATGTCCTGCAGACGGGCGCCGATCGTGTCCACGACCAGTCGGCCTCCTTCGTCGATCTCCGAAGAAACGGCGCCGAGCCGGCTGATCACATTGTTCTCGAGCAGCGCGATGCGCCCGTCGAGGGTCGTTTCCAGCTCCTTCGCGTGTCCGCCCAGCGCTTCGTTGATTTCCTCTGTTCTGGAGGCGATCGTATGGGCAAGTTCGCTCGAGCGCGAGAGCAGCACCCAGTCGACGTCCTTGATCTTTGCGTCGAGCGTTTGCATGACTTGGCGCCCGCCGTCCTCCATCACCCGCGCGACTTCAGCGGCGTGTTTTGAGAGCGCCTCCTGCAGCATCTGGCCGCCGACGCCCAGGCCCGCGTCAACGCGGCCGACCAGTTCGTCAATGCGGTCCGCCGCCTCCATTGTTCTGGCGTTGGCGACGTTCTCGAAGGCTTCGATCTTGTTCGACATCGTCGACGCGATGTCGATCGCGCGCGCGCCGAGCTTTTCGACCAGATGGCCGCCTTTGCTCTCGATCGCGCCGTCGATTTCGGCCAGTCTCGCGTCGATCTCATCGGCGAAATGGCGAGAATTATCGCCGATCCGGGCGTTGTAATGCTCGACTTGCGCCGAGAGCCTTTCGACAAGCGCGCCGCCCTGCATACGGATGGTCTCGTCGAGCGACTGCAGCTGGTCGTCGATCCGATGCGTAATCTCATGCGCCTGCACATCGAGTCGAGCGGCCGCGTCCATCGTCCGCGTCGTCAGATTGTCGACAAGCTGCGTTCCCTTGCCGCCGATCACGTCCTCGACGACAGCGAAGCGCTGTGTGAGTTCGGCGCTGAGGCGTTCGGCATGCGCGCCGACCCGGTCGGCGAGTTCGCCGCCGTCGCGAAGCAGCGCATTCTCAAATTGGGTGAGCTGTTCGCCGAGCGTGACCGCGATGCGCTCGCCATGATCGGCCAACGAGGCCACGACGTCTTTGCTTTCTGACAGGACGGCGTTCTCGAAGGCGCCGAATCGATCGTTCACCAATTCATGCAGCCGCTCGCCCTGCGTGGCGATCGCCAGAACGGCGTCGCTCGCCGTGTTGGCGAAACGCTCATGCATCGTGGCGGCGTTTTCGGCGAGAGCCGAGGAGGCGTCCGCGACGCTCTGGCGCAGCTTGTCGCGCAACGCCGCGCCATGCGTCTCAAATTCCTGCAGCGCGAGTTCGCGCGTCGTCTCCATGGTTTTGGCGACGAGCATTCCCGCCGTCTCGAGCGCGTTGAGCCGCTCGTCGAGCAATTGGTCGACGCGCGTCGCATGTTCGCCGACGACGGACGCCACGCTTTCACTGTGACGCTTAACGGCGTCTTCAAAGGAGCCGAGCTTTTCGGCGAGGTCGACTTCGGCGCTACCGGCGTGCGCCGCCAGGCGCTGCGCGATCTCGCCACCCTGGCGCACAAGCACGTTTTCGATCGCTTCAAGACTCTGCGCGACAGCGTCGCTGACCTGTCCGCTGTTGCGGGCGAGGCTGTCTTCGAAGGCGGCGAGTTTGTCGCCAAGCTCTGCGGCGGCGCGCTCGGTGCGGGCCGCGACACGGGCCGCCAAATCTTCGCCCTGGCGCGCGACGACGTCTTCGAACGTCGAGAGGCCTTGCGAAAAGGCCACCGTGGCGCGTTCGCCGTGTTCGCTGACGCGCTGGGTGATTTCTTCGCTGTGACGCTCGACTGCTTCTCCGAAAGCGGCGAGCTGCGCGGAGAGGGTCGATGCGGCGCGTTCTCCACGCTCGCCGACGCGTTCGGCGACCTCGTCGCCGTGGCGGATGATGGAGTCCTCAAAGGCGGTGAGTTGCGCCGAGAGCGTCGATGTTGCGCGTTCGCCTTGCTCGCCCACACGCTGCGCGATCTGTTCTCCATGACGCGCGACCGCGTCCTCAAACGAGGCCAGCTGGGCTGCGAGCGTCGATGTCGCACGTTCGCTCTGTTCGCCAACGCGCAGGGCGATGTCGTCGCTGTGACGCACGACTGTCTCCTCGAAAGCGGCGAGCTGCGACGTCAGCGTCGACGTCGCGCGTTCGCCATGTTCGCTGACGCGCTGCACGATTTCCCCGCTATGGCGGGCGACCGTGTCCTCAAAGGCGGCGAGCTGAGTCGCAATGGTGGACGTCGCGCGTCCGCCATGTTCGGCTACGCGCGTCGCGACGTCGTCGCTGTGCTGCGTGACCGCTTCCTCGAATGCGGCGAGCTGAGCCGACAATGTCGCCGTCGCGCGCTCGCTCTGTTCGCTGACTCGTTCGGCGATTTCGCCGCTGCGGCTATTGACCGACTCTTCGAATGCGGCGAGCTGCGTGGAGAGCGCCGACGTTGCGCGCTCGCTGTGTTCGCCGACGCTCTGCGCAAGCGCCTCGCTGCGCAGCGCAACCGCCGTCTCGAAGGCGGCGAGCTGCGTCGCGACGGTCGTCGCGGCCCGCTCGCTGTGTTCGGCGACGCGCGAGACGACTTCCTCGCCGTGGCGCGCGAATGTGTCTTCAAACGCGGCGAGACCGTCCGAAATGACGGCGCTGACGCGGTCGCCATGTTCAGCGACGCGCATGGCCGCGTCGGCGCTGTTGCGCACCACGGCGTCTTCGAAGGCGGCAAGCCGCTCGGCGAGAGTGGTCTCGATCTGCAGCCCACGTTCGGCGATCCGTTCCGCCACTTCGCCGCCGCGGCCGAGCACGGTCTGTTCGAAGGCCTGGAAGTTGTCGGCGAGCGTTTCATTGACTCGGTCGCCGTGCTCCCCGATCGCCGACACCGCTTCGCTGGCGGCGGCGACGAAACGCGCCTGCACGGCGTCGACCTGTTCGACAAGCGCCGTTGAACTCTGGTTCAGGCTGCGCGAGATTGATTCATGAAGCGCTTGTCCGCGCAGCTGGAAATCGTTCTGCGCCTTCTGATGCGTGTCTTCGAGTAGGCCGACGATCCGGGATTCCGCCGTTTCGAGTGTCGCTTTGGCGTTTTCGACATGTTCGGCGACGCGCGTCGTGAGTCGTTCCTGGGTTTCGGCGAGCGAACGCTCAAAGGCGCCGCCCTGCGTCTCGATCGTGTCGCGAATGGCCCCGCCGGTCTCCGTGAGCTGCGCGACGATCCGCTCCCCCTGGCCGCCGATCGCCTCGGAAAAACTCGTGCCGAGCTCTTCGAATCGTTCGAGCACATCTTGGCCGCGCGCGCCAAAATCACCGGCGATCGCTTCGCTCGCGGCTTCCAGCTTGCGGCCAACTTCCTCGACTCCGTCGGCGAAACGGCGGCTGACGTCCTCGCTCGCCCCGGTCACTTTCTGCGCCACTTCGTCGCCGGTCTGGGTCAGGGCGATCAGCACTCTTTCGCCGTGACTGGCCAAGGTCGATTCGAAGGCGTCGCCCGCTTCGTCCAGCGCAAGCCGGATCTCCTCGCCCTTGGAGCCGAGCGAGGAGGTGACGCGCGCTCCTGCCTGGCTCACCGCTTCGGCGAGATGGACAGAGGTTGTGGCGAGTTCCTGAGACAGCATCTCGCGCGCGCCAAAGAGCGCCGTCCGGGCGTTGTCGGCGTTGACGACAATCGCTTCGCGTTCGCGCGTCAGCTCGTCGATGAGAAGCCGAATGCGCCGTTCATTCTCGGTGTAGGAGCGTTCGAGGTTGGTCACCTCGGTGCGCACGATCACTTCCAATTCGCCGGCCCTTGCGAGCGCGCGTTCGATGCCGTCTCCCATGGAGGCGGCTTCGCGCCGGATCGCCTGAGAGAGCGAGACGACTTGTTCGGTGGCGACCGTTTCCGGCTCGATCAGCCGAATGGCCACTTCGGTCATGGAGTTGGCGATGAGCCGCATCTCATGCGCGCGGCGCGCCATCAATCCCGTGAGGAAGAGAAAAACGAGAGGCGCGAGGAGCGCGGCGAACGTCAAAACCGGCTTCGGCGCGAGCGTCAATCCATTGGAGTCGAGGATTTCGCCTTGATGGAAATAAACGTACAGGGCCCAGCAGGCCGCCCACAGACCCATGGAGGCGAAGGTGAGCGCCATGATCGAGCGATTGGGCTTGATCTGCAGCGCTTGCCGCAACTCGCCGACCGTCCGGCGGTCGTCGTTCGCGGGCGCAAGGGCGGGCGCCATCGCTCCGGACTGCGGTTGAACGCGGTTCTGCTGCTCGCCGTACGCCGAGGCTGGCTTTCTCTGGTCCCCGGCGTGCGTTTCCGCTCTTGGGCTCTGGGCTGGGGCGGACCGGTTGCTCGCCTCATCCGCAGCGCCTGCGGCGTTCGGCGGCGCGCCAATATCCAGCGCCTCCTCGATCGCCGTCAGCGCGGCGGACGCCGCGTCCTGGATCTTTCCCGATGTCGCCATTCACCCTCTCCAGCGGCGCAGACGCGTATCGCCCGGCCGATCTCACGGCCCACCGCTCAGCGACCGCCATTGAATAAAGATTAACCAAACTTTACAGCCCATCCGGGGCAATTGAAACATGTGCGCGGGCCGTATCGGGAAACTTCGTTAACGCGCCCTTCAGGATCGACGCGTCAGTCTCGATGCTCGGCGACGTTTTGGCGGACCTTTCCGGCGGACTGCAAAACGAACTGCTTTGCGATAGATATCAAGGGGAACAGGAGTGGGGATGGCGAAACTGGCGGACTCCACGTTTCTTGATTGCCAAGCTCAGCCGCAGCCGTTTTCCGAGCTCGACGAGGCGGCGCCGATCGACCTTGTCCATCTGTCGCGGCAGACGTTCGGCGACCATGATCTCGAACGGGAGCTGCTGGGACTTTTCGACGCACAGGCGGCGCAATTTGCGATACGCTTGCGCGCGCCCGTCGCGCAGGACGACGCAGACTGGCGCATCGCGCTTGCGCATACCATCAAGGGGTCGGCGCGGGCGGTCGGGGCCTTTGAGGTCGGACGCGCGGCGGAGGCGTACGAACAGGCGCTGCGCAGCGAGGATGCGAGCGTCGCCGAGAAGGCCGAGATGCTGGGCGCCGCCATCGGCCGCGCGCGCGGCGCCATCGCCCTACTGCTGGGCGGCGCGGCTCAGAACGGCCCCACGGGGAAATATTTCAAATAAAGCTCGGCGAATACGCCGCGCTGGGCGAGGCGGGAGAGCGCATAATCCAGCGCCCGGCGCAGCGGCGCATTGCCTTTTTTCACGGCGATGCCCACGCCCTCGCCGAAATATTTCGGATCGGTGAAGGGGCCATCGCGAAAGACGCAGCAGCCGGCCGCCTCGGCCCCGTTCAGCCAGTAGGAAAGCGCGATCGCGTCGCCGAAAACCGCCTGAACGCGGCCGTTCTTGAGCGCGTTGCGGGCGAGGGCAGGCGTTTCGAACGTCACCAAGGTCGAGCGCGGATAGAAGGCTTGCAGAAACGCCTCGTGTCGCGAGCCCGCCACCACGGCGACCGGCCGATCGGCGAGCGCAGCGGGAGACGCCGACGTCAGGGTCGTATCGGCCTGCATGGCGAACCGGCCGGGCGTCAGCATGTAAGGTCCCGAAAAATCGACCTGTTTTCGAGTCTCATCGTTGATCGCGAGCGAAGCGATGATGGCGTCGCCGCTATTGTCGTTGAGCGCGGGAATGAGCAGATCCCACCGCCGCCGCTGGATCGTGCAGGCGGTGTCGAGTTCGACGCAGATCGCCCTGGCGAGATCGACGTTGAAGCCGGCGACCTGCCCATCCGAGAGCAGAAAATTGAACGGCGGATAGTCGTCTTCAGTCAGAAAGCGGATCTGGCGCAGTCCGGAGACGTCCGGCTTTTCCGGCGTGCGGTTGGGGTCCCAAAATGAGGGCGCATTCGTGGCCGGCGGCGTCGACGCGGAGGGCGCCGGCGCGGGCGGCGCGCCGTCAGCCGCCGCAGCCGCGAAGCTGGACGTCAGGAACAGCGCGGCGAGCGCCGCACGGATTGAGGCGAGAAGACGGGTTCGGCGCGGCTGAGTGAGACGGCGCATAAAAGTATTGCGTGGCCCTTGCTGGAGATCGATAGTTGCGCGCAGGCTGCTTGCGCTTGCCGGATTTATTGCATGAATTTCGTGCCGATCGATAGTGTTGCTTCCTCTGCTTCGCAGATCAAGGACGAACTTCCTCCTCAGCCCTTCAGACGCCGGGCGCTTGCTGATTCCTCGGCCGGTCGCCGGCCGCCGCCGCGATCGACCGCATCGAGACCCATTCCCGTCGAAATTGCCTTTCTTTCGGCGCATGGCGTGCCGGAGCAAGTGCTGCAATTCGCCGCTGCGACGGCGCGTCGCCAGGGCGTTTGCGCCGACGAAGCGCTGCTCGCCGAAGGGCTCGTCTGCGAGGACGTCTTCTATCGGGCGCTGGCGAAGCATCTCAACGTCGACTTTATCGACAGTCCTGTCGATGTCGCCGCGTCGGGCGTTGCGACGGCCGAATGCGGCTACGCGCGGGTTCGGGATCCCTCGAGCGGATATCTGTGGC
This sequence comes from Methylocystis sp., assembly GCA_022843525.1. Lineage (GTDB taxonomy): Bacteria > Pseudomonadota > Alphaproteobacteria > Rhizobiales > Beijerinckiaceae > Methylocystis. Next base: position 8,814 of record JALHNR010000153.1, read on the forward strand.
TGTTCGCGCCGAGCGGCAGCGGCGTCTTCCGGTTGATGAGCGCGCGGCGTGCGGCAAGAGGCCGGCCGCTCTTCGCCATCACGACACGGACGCGGTTCTTGGAGGCGGTGCGCCGCGCCGATCCGGCCAACGTCGCGCGCAACGCGGCCTTTCTCGTCGAGCGCGTCGATCGGGATCTATGCGCGCGCGGCGGCCTTCGGCGCGGACAGGTGGGACTGCTGCTCGTCGCGCTGGTCGGACTGGCGGCGAGCCTTTACGCGCCCTTCTTCTTTCTACGCCTTGCATCGTCCTTGCTCCTCGCCGGCGCGTTCTTTTGCGGCGTGTTTCTGAGGCTTTTCGCCTGCGTGGCGAGCCTTCAACGCTGCGCAGACGCGGAACCGCTTGAAAGCGAGGCGCAACTGCCGATCTACACGATCGTGCTTGCGCTTTATCAAGAAGCCGCCGTGGCGCGCCAGCTCGCTCGAGCGATCGACCGTTTGGACTATCCCAGAGCCAAGCTCGACATAAAATTCGTTATCGAAGCCGACGATGAACCAACGGCTGCGGCGTTGCGCGCGCATCCGCCGCATGCGCCGCATGAGATCGTGGTTGCGCCC
>JALHNR010000154.1 GCA_022843525.1 Methylocystis sp.
TAGATCGTACGCCTGCTTCCCCCTGGCGCGGTCGCGTCCGGCGAGGCGCTGTTTGGCGGCGAGAATATGCTCACGATCGACGACAATCGTCTGCGCGCCATTCGTGGCGCGGGCATCACAATGGTGTTCCAGGAGCCGATGACCTCGCTCAATCCGCTGCACATGATTGAGCGGCAGATTGCGGAAATTCTCGAACTGCATGGCATGCGCGGCGAAGACGCGGTTCGGAACCGAGTGGTTGAGCTTCTGGGTGAAGTCGGCATCCCTGATCCTCAGGCGCGGCTGAGCGCCTATCCACATCAGCTCTCGGGCGGCCAGCGTCAGCGCGTCATGATCGCCATGGCGCTCGCCAACAAACCCGATCTGCTGATCGCCGACGAGCCGACCACGGCGCTCGACGTCACGGTTCAGGCGCAGATTCTCGCGCTGCTCGAGCGGCTTCAAAAAACCTACGGCATGGCGATGCTGTTCATCACGCACGACCTTAGGCTCGTGCGCCGCTTCGCCGACACGGTCTGCGTGATGCAGCAGGGCCGCATCGTCGAGCAGGGCGAGGTCGGAGAAGTCTTCACATCGCCGCAGCATCCCTACACCAAGGCGCTACTCACGGCGGAGCCCAAGGGCGCGCCGATTATCGAAGACACGCAAGCGCCAGTCGTCGCATCGGCTGAGCAGCTGCGCGTCTGGTTTCCGATCCGCCGCGGCTTCATGCGTCGGATCGTCGGCCATGTGAAAGCGGTGGACGGCGTCACCCTTTCGGTGCGCGAGGGTGCGACCGTCGGCGTCGTCGGCGAGTCGGGCTCCGGCAAGACGACGCTGGCGCTGGCGATGCTGCGGCTCATTCGCTCGGAAGGTCCGATCGTCTTCCTCGGAGAGCGCATCGACGGCAAAAGCGTCGACGCCATGCGTCCGCTTCGCCGCGACATGCAAATCGTCTTCCAAGACCCTTACGGCTCTCTCTCGCCGCGCATGTCGGTCGCGGAAATCGTCGCCGAAGGACTGACCGTTCAGCGGCCCGAACTTACGCTCAATCAGCGCCGCGAAATCGTTGCGCGCGCGCTGCAGGAAACCGGGCTCGATCCATCGACGATGGATCGCTACCCGCACGAATTCTCGGGCGGCCAGCGGCAGCGGATCGCCATCGCCCGCGCCATCGTGCTTGAACCGAAATTCGTCGTGCTCGACGAGCCGACCTCGGCGCTCGACATGTCTGTGCAGGCGCAGATCATCGATCTCTTGCGCGATCTGCAGCGTCGCCGCGCGCTCGCCTATCTCTTCATCAGTCACGATCTGCGCGTCGTGAAGGCGCTCGCCGCCCATCTCATCGTCATGCGCTACGGCAAGGTGGTCGAGGAAGGGCCGGCGAGCCAAGTGTTTTCGCAGCCCAAAAGCGAATATACGCGCGCGCTCTTCGCAGCGGCCTTTCGCAATGAGGCGGAGCCCATTCCGGGCAACTCAGTCGCCGGAAAATGAGCCCGGAATCGCCGTGGCGTCGTATGAACTTTCGCCTGCCCGCGCAGGGTCGCGGAAGGCGACGACTGTGACGCTCTGCGTCAGCACGACTTCGCCGCGCTGATTATAGGTCGCCATATCCATGGAAACGAAGCCGCGATCGGCATAGCGGCGCGGAAGAACGATCCGCGTGACTTCGGCTTCAACCCTCAAGGAATCATCGGGCCGCACCGGGAGTTTCCAGGCGATATGCGCCTCGACGCCGACGAGCCCGCCAGCAAAAGGCGGGTCGGCTGAGTCGATGAGGAGCTTCACGCTCAGCGCGCCGGTTTGCCAGCCGCTCGCGACAAGCCCGCCGAACATACTGTCTTTGGCCGCCGCTTCGTCGAAATGAAAATACTGCGGATCGCTGTCGCGCGCGAAGCGGATGATGTCCTGCGCGGTGATCGTGGCGCTCGCCGAGCGTAGCCGCTGCCCAACGCGAAGATCCTCCAGATAAAGCCTTTTCGTCATGCCAAAATGTCTCTCGGAAACCGCTTCACGCTCGTGACCGATCCAGCCCCCGCCGCTTCGTTACGCGCGCGCACGACGTCAAGCGGCTCGCTGGTGACTTGCATATGCGTCGCGTTGGCGTGAAGCAGCGTCACGGGGTCGCGCATGACGCCGACATGCCCCTTCCAAAAGACGATGTCGCCGCGCAGGAGCGGGACGCCAGGATCGAGCCGAGCGCCAAGCGCGGCTTCCTGCATATCGGTGTCGCGCGGCGCTTTCATCCCCGCCATCAGCAAGGAAACCTGCACCAGTCCCGAGCAATCAACGCCCATCCAAGACTTGCCGCCCCAGAGATAGGGCGCGCCTAGAAGCGTCTCGGCCACGGCGACAAAGTCGGGCGCCTTCGCCTCGCGCGGCGCGAGATGTTTGCGATAGATGAATCCGAGCTCCGGCGTCACGCCAAAGCCGCCGCGCTCCTCGGCGATCGCGACTTCGGCGCCGAGCGGCAGCGCGTTGAGCGGCGGCAATTTGATGTTCGGACCCGGATAAATGAAGGTTCGCGGAACGCAGATTCGATGCGTCGGCGCGCTCAATTCGCGCCACAGCGTATTCGCGGCGATCCAGCCGACATAATTGTCGCGCGCAAGTTGCGCCCACGCCCAGCCTTCTTCCTCATCGTAAACGGTGACGCGCTCGCCGTAGATCGCCTGAGTGTCGACGGCGGCGTCGGGACGTGGTTCACGCCGAAGGTCGACGACGCAATCTCTGACCTCCATCGCGACGCCTTCCACATAGCGCTCGGCGCTCACGCGTCCCTTGAGATAGGCGGCGGCGACTTCTGGACGCGCGGGCGTCAGCCGCCGATCGAACTCTTCGCTCACGATTTCGCGTTCCTCTGCTCGGCGCGCGCCTCGATCAATTCATAAAGCAGACGCGCCGCCTGCACCTCGCCGCCCTCCGGACGGCCGGGCTTCGTCGACGGATTCCAGCAATAAACGTCGAAATGCGCCCAGCGCTTGGGATCCGCCACGAAGCGTCTCAGGAACAGCGCGGCGGTGATCGATCCCGCAAAGGGACCGCTCGTCACATTGACCAGATCGGAGATCTTGCCGTCGAGACCGCTGTCGTAACTGTCCCAAAGAGGCATTCGCCACACGGGATCGTTCACGGCGCCAGCCTGCCCGGCGATCTCTTGGGCGAGCGCGTCATCGCCGGTATAGAACGGCGGAATCTCCGGACCGAGCGCGACGCGCGCGGCGCCCGTCAGCGTCGCGAAATCGAACAGCAGATCAGGCGGCGTTTCGCTCGCATAGGCGAGCGCATCGGCAAGGATGAGCCTGCCCTCGGCGTCGGTGTTGCCGATTTCGACGCTCAGGCCTTTGCGGCTGCGGTAAATGTCGCTCGTTCGAAACGCCGACGCCGAGATCGAATTCTCGACGATCGGCAGCAGCACGCGCAAACGAACCGGCGCATTAGCATCAAGCAGCATCGCCGCAAGCGACAGGGTCGTCGCGGCGCCGCCCATGTCCTTCTTCATCAGCGCCATCGCGCTCGAAGGCTTGATGTCGAGACCGCCCGTATCAAAACAAACGCCCTTGCCGACGAGCGTGACGCGCAGACCGTCCTCCGGGCCGTGCTCAAATTCGACGAGCCTCGGCGCCTGCGCGGCCGCGCGTCCTACGGCGTGAATCAAGGGAAAGTTTTCCGCGAGCAACGCGTCGCCGACAATGACGCGAGTCTTGGCGCCATGTTTCGCGCCGAGAGCGAGCGCCGCTTCGGCGAGCGCCTCCGGCCCCATGTCATTGGTCGGCGTATTCACGAGATCGCGCCCGAGGCCGACGGCGCTGGCGATGCGCTCGATGCGCGTGCGGTCGACGCCCTGCGGCGCGCATAGACGCGGGGCTTCCCTCTTTGGCGCCTTGTAGCGCGAGAAGGAATAGGTCGACAGAAGGAACGCCAGCGCCGCCTGCGCCGGCGCCTCGACGCCATCGCCAAACCGGTAGAGCCCCTTGGGCAGCGTAGTCGCGAGCTTTCCGGCAAAGAACGGATCGCGCGCCTTCGGCGCCCTGCCCTCCGCGCCGAAAAAGACCCGCGGCGCGCCGTCGGCCTCAGGCGCGAAAAGAAGCGAGCCGGGCTTCGCCTCAAATCCCGCCAGCTCCGCAAGCCGCGCTGCAGGCTCAGGAAGCTTCGCGCGGCGTTCGGGCCAGTCTTCCTTATTCACGAAATCGATGGCGGTCGCCTCGGGCGACCAGTCTTCAAGCTTCATCCGCTTCCGCCGCTTTCTACGCTCCCGACGATCGGCTTTTACCTCTACCGGGCGCCCGCATCACAAAAAAGCGAAAGATCGCTCATCTCAAGCGGCGTGGCGGCCAAGGCGGCGAGCCGCGCCCACGCCAGCCGGTAATGTACGCATAGTGTACAAAACTTAGCCGCCCGGCGCCTCACGAGTGGCCAGGCTCAAACTCGACGCCAGGATGCAAAACGATTATTTTCTGCGCATAATGGCATGCCAATTGCTGAGACAATGTTCAATCCGCCATCCATGAGGGCATGTCTGCGCAAATGAAGATCATCACGGCGATTATCAAACCCTTCAAGCTCGACGAGGTGCGCGAAGCGCTGACGGAAATCGGCGTGCACGGAATGACCGCGACCGAGGTGAAAGGCTATGGCCGACAGAAGGGCCATGCCGAAATCTATCGCGGCGCCGAATATATCGTCGCGTTTCTGCCCAAGGTTAAGATCGACATCGCGCTCCCTGAAGCGCTCGTCGATCGCGCCATCGAGGCGATTAGACTCGCCGCCTATACCGGCCATATCGGCGACGGCAAAATTTTCGTCTCGCCGCTGGAGCGCGCCATGCGCATCCGCACCGGCGAGACAGATTCCGACGCGCTCTAAGCGCCTTCCCAATCATCAATCAGGATTCACGATGCAGAGCTCGTTTGCGCGCGCGGCCATAACATTCGTCGGCGCGAGGATTCCGCGAGTCCGATGGGATAATTTTGGCGCGGCGCTCGCCGCAACCCTTGTGGCCAGCCCAGCCCTCGCCCAGGACGGCGGGGGCAAGATCGACGCCGCCGACACCGGCTTCATGATCGCCGCCACAGCGCTGGTGCTGATGATGACGCTGCCGGGGCTCGCGCTCTTTTACAGCGGCATGGTGCGCAAGAAGAATGTGCTCGCCACCATGGCGCAGAGCCTCATCGCCACCGCCCTCGTCTCGCTGCTGTGGATCGGCGTCGCCTACAGCCTCGCCTTCAGCGGCGACGGCGCCTTTATCGGCGATGCGTCGCGGTCGCTTCTCGCCGGCATCGGGCTCGAAACGGTGAGCCCATTCGCCAAGACGATCCCTGAAATCCTGTACATGCTCTATGAGATGACCTTCGCGGTGATCACCTGCGCGCTGGTCGCCGGCTCCGTCGCCGAACGCATGAAGTTCTCCGCCTTCATGCTGTTTTGCGCGCTGTGGCTGTTCATCGTCTATGTGCCTTCTGCGCACTGGGTCTGGGGCGGCGGATTTTTGCAGAAGATGGGCCTCCTCGATTACGCCGGCGGAACCGTCGTGCACATCAACGCCGGAATCGCCGGCCTCGTCTGCGCGCTCGTGCTCGGAAGCCGCGTCGGATTCGGGCGCGAAAATCTCTCGCCCTTCGATCTCTCACTCGCCGTCGTCGGAACCGGATTGCTCTGGGTGGGCTGGTTCGGCTTCAATGGCGGCTCGGCGCTCGCCGCCAATTCCCGCGCGGTCTTCGCGATTGTGGCGACGCATCTTGCCGCCTGCGCCGGCGCGCTGGTGTGGAGCGGCTTGGAATGGTTTCAGCGCGGCAAGCCGTCGGTGCTCGGCGTCATCTCGGGCGCCATCGCCGGTCTGGGCACGATCACGCCGGCCTCGGGCTATGTCCTGCCTTGGCACGGCGTCGTCATCGGAATGATCGCCGGCGGCGTCTGCTACTGGTTCTGCACCGTCGCGAAATACAAATTCCGCTACGACGACACGCTCGACGTCTTCGGCGTGCATGGCGTCGGCGGCATCATGGGCACGCTGCTCGCCGGAGTCTTCGCCACGCGCGCGATCACGGCTTCGGAAAGCGATCCGGGCGTCGCGGGCCTGCTCGAAGGCGATCCGCATCAGCTTTACGTGCAGGCGATCGGCGTCCTCGTCACGATCGTCTGGGGCGTGATCGGCACTTTAGCGGCGCTGAAAATTGTCTCGATGATCACGCCGCTTCGCGTGACTTACGACGACGAACGCGAGGGCCTCGACATCGCGCTGCATGGCGAAGCCCTGCATCAGTAGCGAGCCGCTGGAACGCAGGCCTCCTATGCGTCATGGCCGGGCTTGTCCCGGCCAAATCGCGTCGCAATGTCACTTCAGATCGGGGCGACATGCAAGGTATCATAATACCAACGAACCGCAGCCCCCAGTTTTCTAGGCATTGTGGAGACTTTGCCGCGCACAAACCGCTTGACCTTCCCGCGCCCATCCCCTATCCACTCGGCTTCCGAACACTTCGCGTTCTGACGGAAATCCCATCTCATGTTTGGCAACACCTATTCGGCGAAACCCGCCGACATCGAAAAGAAGTGGGTGCTGATCGACGCCTCCGGGCTCATCGTCGGCCGCCTCGCCTCCATCATCGCGCTGCGTCTGCGCGGCAAGCACAAGGCGACGTTCACGCCGCATATGGATGACGGCGACAACATCATCGTCATCAACGCCGAAAAGGTGGTGCTGACCGGCCGCAAGCGCGACCAGAAAGTCTACCACCACCACACGGGTTTTCCCGGCGGCATCAAGGAACGCTCGGCGAAGTTCCTTCTCGACGGGCGCTTCCCGGAGCGGGTCCTGGAGAAGGCCGTGCAGCGCATGCTGCCGCGAGGCCCCTTGGGCCGCAAGCAGTTCGGCAATCTGCGCGTCTATAAGGGCGCGGAACATCCGCACGAGGCGCAGAGCCCACAGACGCTCGACATCGCCGCCCTGAACGTCAAGAATAGCCGGAGCGCCTGATCATGGCCGAATCCACTCTTTCCTCGCTTTCCGACCTTCAGGGAAGCGTCGCCACGGCGCCCGAGTCGCCGCGCTATGTGCAAAAGCTCGACAAGCAGGGCCGCGCCTATGCGACCGGCAAGCGCAAAAACGCCGTCGCGCGCGTCTGGATCAAGCCGGGCCCCGGCAAGATCACCGTCAACGGCCGCGACGTCGAAGTCTATTTCGCCCGTCCGGTGCTGCGCATGATTCTGGCCCAGCCCTTCGGCGTCACCAAGCGCGCGGGTCAATATGACATCGTCGTTACGGTCGCCGGCGGCGGACTTTCGGGTCAGGCCGGCGCGGTGCGCCACGGCCTCGCCAAGGCGCTGACCGCTTACGAGCCGGACCTGCGTCCCGCGCTCAAGAAGGAAGGCTTCCTGACGCGCGACTCCCGCGTCGTCGAGCGCAAGAAATACGGCAAGCGGAAAGCCCGCCGCAGCTTCCAGTTCTCGAAGCGCTAAGCTTCGCGGTCTTCACGGCAGGCATTTGCAAAGCGGCGCTTCGGCGCCGCTTTTGTTTTGGTCAGTAGACGCAGATCTTGAAGTCGCTTCCGATCCAGCAGGCGGGGTCCTCCTTGGAGCGCTTCGCCTCTCCCCAGCGGGAGTTGATCCCGTCGCGGGTCAGTCCTCGCACTTCCGCCACTCCTGGCAAAGTGACGGAGACACTGATCACCGTCGCGCCGTCGAAGGCGCTTTTTCCAACCGGCGCGATCGAAAAGCTGCCGCCCGTTTCAGACGAAAACTCGCACTTGCCGTTATATGCCGCCGCGCCGGCGCTATTGACGACGCATCTCGCCGGTCTGGCGATCGCCGCCGCGAGCAGGAGCTGCTGCGTCATGACGAAAGACGCGATCCAAACAGCAATTCTCTTCATCAAATCCTCCGCTCGCAAGACGCCGGTCCGGGTCTATTCAAGTCCCGGCGCATCGCGCCGCTCGTGTAGACCCGCGACGCCCATCAGCCCGACCGTCGCCCCGAAGATCAGATAGAAGGCCGGCGCGATCGGCGTGGCGAGATAGTCGATCAGCCAAGCGACGATGAAGGGCGCGAAGCCGCCGAAGATCATGACGGCGACATTATAGGCGATTGCGAGTCCCACGGTGCGGACATGCGTCGGAAACTGCTCGGCGAGCGCCGTCGAGAGCGCGCCGAAAAGGCCCGAGAGAATGACGCAGAACGCCGTCTGCGCCGCTGTAAGCGCCAACAGCGTGCGCTCGGCCTGCAGCCAGACGAACAGTGGATAGACGCAAAGGAGAAGCATCCCATAGGACGCGAGGAGCAAGGGCCGCCTGCCTATTGCGTCGGAGAGAGCGCCGATCAACGGGGTCAGCACGATCAGCAACAGAAGACCGGGCGCCTGGGCGATAAAGGACTGCGCGAGGCTCAGCCCCATCTCCGTTTTTCCATAGGTCGGCATGTAGATGAGGATCACGTAAAAGGAGATCGTCGCGCCGATCGTGGCGGCGAAACAGGCGAGAAGTCGATCACCCCGCCGCCGAACGAGGTCGAGAAACGCGCGCGCGACGCCTTCTTCCTGCGGCGACGCCTTGAAGGCTGGCGTTTCGTCGAGATGACGTCTGACATAGAGCCCTATCGGGCCGATCAGCAGGCCGGCAAAAAACGGAAGCCGCCAGGCCCAGTCGTGCAGCGCTTCGACCGAAAAGGCGCCGGCGACGAGCATGCCGGCAAGCGTCCCGAGCAGGATTGACAGGCCCTGCCCGACCATTTGCAGAGAGCCATAGACTCCGCGCCGACCGGCGGGCGCGACTTCGATCAGAAATGCGGTCGAACTCGCGAATTCTCCACCGGTCGCAAAACCTTGCAACAGTCGGCCGATCACAATGAGCATGGGGGCGAAGAGGCCGATCGTCGCATAGGTCGGGGCGAAGGCGATGACGGCGATCGCCGCGGTCATCACGAACATGATGAGTTGCAGCGCCGCCTTTCGTCCTTTCCGATCCGCGTAAAATCCGAAGAAGAGGCCGCCGAGCGGGCGCGTGCAGAAGCCCGCGCCAAAGGTCGCGAGCGCCAGCAGAAGAGAGGCGGTTTCATCTCGGCTTGGAAAAAACGCCTGCGCCAGAACCGAAGCAAAAAAGCCGTAAACGACGAAATCGTACCATTCCAACGCATTCCCAATCACGGCGGCCGCGATCTGTTTGGGCGCTGGCGCTCTCACTTGGGGGAAGTTTTGGCGCACATGCATGCAAATTTCTCGATTGTCCGCGCGCGTGAATTCTTTGCGTTCGCAGTCGCGAACCTGCTCTAGCGGGAAGACAAGAGGCCGCCAAGCGGTCGCCGCGCAGCCTCGACGATCAGCGCGCCGACGACGCCGAGCGCGCCCATCAGCAGGAAGAAATACATGCTGGCGACGCTCGACCACAAACTGC
>JALHNR010000155.1 GCA_022843525.1 Methylocystis sp.
CATATCGGAATAGCCGGAAAAATCGAAATAGATTTGGAAGGTGAAGAACAGCACGCCCGCCCAGGCCTCCGCGAAGCCAAGGGAGCTGACGTCATGCGCGAAGATCAGGTCCGCGCCGCTGGCAAGCGTATCGGCGAAGAGCAGTTTCTTCACGACGCCGAGCATGAAGCGGGAAAAACCCACGATAAAGTCGTCGACGTCGGCGTGCGGCATCGCCTCGAATTGGCGCGCGATGTCGTGATATTTGATGATCGGGCCGGCGAGGAGCTTGGGAAAGAAAAAGACGTAAAGCCCGTAAAGCAGCGAACTACGCGCCGGCGCCGTGACGCCGCGATAGACGTCGACGAGATAGGTGATCTTTTCAAAGACGATGAAGCTGACGCCGATCGGCAGCGCGATCTGCGGGATGTTGATCCCCGGCAGCGTCAACGCCTTCAGCAGCGCGTCGACATTGAGCGCCAGAAAACCCGTATATTTGTAATAGACGAGGATCGCGAGATTGGCGACGACGCCGAGCGCCAGCCAGCGTTTGCGCATGTCATTCCCGGCAGGCCGAAGGCCTGATCGGGAATCCAGAGCAATCGCAGCCTCGCTCGCAAGTCTGGATTCCCGATCGCTTCGCTTATGCGAAGCGTCGGGAATGACAGTGGGATCGCCGATGGATAACGCGGCAATCTTCTGCCCCACGTAAAGGTCGAGCCCGACCGATGCGAAGACAAGGAGGATGAAGACCGGCTCGCTCCAGGCGTAAAAGGCCACGCTTGCCGCAAGCAAGATGACGGCCCGCCGCCAGCGGACTTCTCCAAAGAACAGATACAGGAGGTAAACCGCCGGGCCGAACAGGAACAGGAACAGCGGCTCGTAGAAAAGCATGATTGTCCTGCGTTTCTCGGCGCGCGAGCGCGAGCGCGAGGCCTGCGGCTTTTACCAAAAGCCCAGCAGTGGAGCAAGAAAGCGGCCTCTCCCGCGTTAGCGGGGGAAGGCGCCACGAAGCGCCGGAAGGGGCAAGGCGCGTTTCGTCGCGAGAATGAAACGCCGGCCCCCTCCCCAACCCTCCCCCGCTTCGCGGGAGAGGGAGCAGATTGCGCCTCTCATGAGAGTTTCGGGGCCAAGCTCTTTCTCGTTAGAGCGCCTTGCATATCGTAAGGAGCTTCAAATCTTAACCGGAATTCTCGAGCCAGGGTCGCTTGCGCGGGCGCCGCGTTGCGCCTATCACCCCGCCATGACCGTTGATTTTTCTCCCACGTCCGATTTCCTGCGCGCGCTGATCGAGCGCGGCTTCGTGCATCAATGCTCCGATTTCGAGGGGTTGGACGAGAAGGCGCGGTCCGGGACGCTCTCGGCTTACATCGGCTTTGACTGCACGGCGTCCTCGCTGCATGTCGGGTCGCTGCTGCCGATCATGATGCTGGCCTGGCTGCAGCGCACCGGCGGCAAGCCGTTGCCGCTGATGGGCGGCGGCACGACGCGGGTCGGCGATCCTTCCGGCAAGGACGAGAGCCGCAAGCTTTTGACCGTCGAGCAGATCGACGCGAACAAGGCGTCGATCCGGACCGTTTTCGAGCGCTTTCTCACCTTTGGCGACGGCGCCACAGATGCGCTGATGCTCGATAACGCCGATTGGCTGGCGGGTTTAAACTACATCGATTTCCTGCGCGACGTTGGCCGTCATTTCTCCGTCAACCGCATGCTGACGATGGATTCGGTCAAGCTGCGGCTCGAACGCGAGCATGAACTCTCCTTCATCGAGTTCAACTACATGTGCCTGCAGGCGTATGACTTCGTCGAGATCAACAGGCGCTACGGCGCGCTGCTGCAGATGGGCGGCTCAGACCAATGGGGCAATATCGTCACCGGCCTCGATCTCGGACGCCGCATGGGCTGCCCGCAACTCTACGCGCTCACCTCGCCGCTGCTGACAACGGCGTCGGGCGCCAAGATGGGCAAGACCGCCGCCGGCGCCGTCTGGCTCAACGCCGACATGCTGTCTCCCTATGACTACTGGCAGTATTGGCGCAATACGGAAGACGCCGACGTCGCGCGCTTTCTAAAGCTTTTCACCTTCCTGCCGATGGAAGAGATCGCGCGCCTCGCCGCGCTGCAAGGCGCCGACATCAACGAAGCCAAGAAGACTCTTGCGACAGAGGCGACGGCGCTCATTCACGGCCGCGCGGCGGCGGATGAGGCGGCGGATACCGCGCGCACGACATTCGAAGAAGGCGCGCTCGCGCTGTCGCTCCCCAAGGTCGCCGTTTCGGCTGAGGAAGTCGCCGCCGGCCTCGGCGTGTTGACGGCTTTCGTCAAAGCCGGTCTCGTCGCGTCGACCGGCGAAGCGCGACGCCAGATCAAGGGCGGCGGGCTGCGCGTCAATGATGCGCCGGTGACCGACGAACGCACCGTCATCGGCGAAGCGGCGTTTGCGAGCGACGGCGTCGTCAAACTCTCGCTCGGCAAGAAGAAGCATGTGCTGCTTGAGCGCGCGTAAGCTCGAAGACTACCGCTGCTGGGGCATGCGCGTCGTGCCGTCGATGACGCCCATGATCTTGCGCATCAACCCGGGCGCGATCGCCGAAAGCGGATTGACGCTGATTGAAGGCGATGGGAGCGCCCCATAGAGGCGATAGCTCAGCGCAAAGACGCCTTCATGCTGTCCGCCGGCGAGCACGACGCCGACCACCGGAATATTCGACAACAGATTGTTCAATGCATAGGCGGGCACATATGAGCCCACAAGGTCCAGCCGCTCGCGCGGGAAGTCGATGTAGCCGTCGAAGGTGAGGCCGATCTCGGGACCCGACAGCACGCCCTCGCGCACGGTAAGCTGTCCGCCCGACCAGCTGAAGTCGCTCTCCAATCTGCCGACGCGAACGAGGTCGGGGTCGAAGCGGTAATTGCCGCGATCGTCCGTGCGCGCCGTTCCGCTTTGCGCCATCAGCTGGCGCACCGTCGGCTCGCCGCGCACGAAGAAGTCGCGAATGCGCAAAGCGCCGTCGGCCCGGTTTTGACTAAGCTGCACGGTCGCGGTCAGCGCGCCGCTGTCCATCTTCCGATAGATATCAAAGAAGGAGAGCAGCGAGCCGCCGTCATTTGTCGCAACTTCGATTTGCGACTGGTTGTCCTGACCGCGCCCCATGCCGACCGTGAGCTGCTCGCGGCCGAAAAAGCCCTTAAGCGCCACCCCGCGGGGCTTGCCGCCGCGACGCTCCAATTTCAGTTCGACGTTTGCGAGAATTTGTTTGCCGTAACCGGTGACGATCGGCGATTTAAAGTCGAGATCGACGTCGTCGACGCTGCCCTTGCCGCGTTCGGCGCGCAGCAATCCCTGCATGATCGGACGTGCGTCGAAATTCGCGCCGCGCGCGACGATCTTCACCAGTTCGCCGCTACGCTGCACGTCGACGCGCATGTCGTCTCCGGGCGAGAGCCGCGCCTGCGCGAGACGGGCGGCGCGGAATGCGCCTTCGCGGCCAAATTCGATGACGCCCTGCGCCTGCGTCGGTCCGGCGTCGAACACGAATTGTTCGAGCGACATCGCCTCGCCGTGGCGCGTCAGCGTGAACGAAGACTTTGCCGGCTTTCCCGCGGGCTTCACCAGGCCCGGCAGCGGATTGTCGAAATTCGTCCGGGTGAGATCGAGTTCGATCTGCGTATCGACGTTCTCAACCGGGATCGGCGTGCGTACCGTCGCCAGAATCGGGCCGCTGACGCCAGTGATGGCGTAGCCGGCGTGCTGGCGCGCCGCATCGTCAAAAGTGAATGCGACCTGCGCCTGTGCGGGACCCTTATCGCCAAAGCCGCGGCGCACGTCGAGGGTCGCCGGCGCGCCAAAGAGTCGGCCGGTTCCGTTGACGCGGAGTCCGGCCCGGTCAGCGACGATATGCAGCGCGCCGCTCTCGAGCTTCTCCCGGCCGATCAGCTTATCGATCACAAGGTTCGACGTCGTCGCATCGATGGCGAAAGTCGTGGCCGCGTCGCGCGCCGTCGCGCCTGTCTCGAAATCCACGCGCAGCCGACCTTCGATGGTTCCTTTCAGCGCGCCCGCTTCGACGGGGACAGACGCTCGGTCGGCGATCGCCGGCAATGAAAGCAGGTCAGAGACGGCCTCAACCTCGCCGCCCACAGCGACCTCGACCATCGCGGGGGTCGGGCGCAGCGCGCTGTCGGCGACGAGGAAGCGGCCGGACGACAGCGCGAGGCGTCGACCCGGCCCGGTCTCCATGGCGCCTGAGGTCGCGTCGAAAGACGCCGTCTGTCCGGTGATCCGCAGTCGCCCGTTGATGCCGGTGAGCGGCGCCATGCCCGGCAGGATGTCGGAGACTGTCGCATCGACGATGTCGCCTTCGGCGAACAGCGAGCGATCCGGCGGCGCCTGCTCGTAGCGCATCGCGTTCAGCGCCGCGCCGTCGAAGTCGGCGGCATATTGGGCGCGCTTTAAGACGCCGACCGGCACATGATCGACGAACCAAGTGCGCACGGACGGCGCGACATGGGTCGGCCACAGACGCGCGAGCGCGCGTATCTGCGTGTCCTCGATTCCCATCTTGAGTATGACGCGGATGTCGTCGCGCCAACTCAATGCGCCGTTGAGGTCGACGCGCGCATCGGGACCGGCAAAGGCGAATTTATCGAAGACCATCTGGCGTTCGTCACGAAACAGGCGCGCATTGAGCAGTCCGCTGTCAATGCGGACATTCTTCTCTCCCGCGCGCTCAGGCGCGACCACGGTTGGCGCTTTCAGGCGCAACGCGATCGTCCATGGCCCATCCAGGCTCGCCGCATCGGCGATGGTCTTCGCCCCGTCAGGTGGGCGCGCCTCGCCGACGATGGTCATGTCGAAACCGCCGGCCTTGAACACAAGCGGTGCGACGGCGACCTTGCGCGCGGCCCTGTCCCAAACCGCCACGCCGGCAATCTTTTCGATCATCACCGGCTCGTGATCCGGCTCGTCGAAGCGGAAATAGCCCCGGCCGATCTCCATTTGACCCGATGCTTCCAGAACCTCGTCGCCCGGACCGAGCGCGAATCTCAGGTCGAACGAGAGCGGCGCGTCGGTGTCGAAGCGGGTTGTGCGGAAGCCGCCGGCAAGCGAAATCTCGTCGATCGAGAAATTACGAAACTGGGCGTGGAAATCGCGCCGTCCTCCCGGAGCCCCCTTTGCGACGGCGACGGCCGTCCAACGCCCCGAGGGACCATTGGCCGCCGCGGAAAAGCGCATGCCGGCGCCGCCCTTGTCGAGGCTGAGCGTCACGTCTTCATAGCGGATGGCGCGATCGATCGTGCGGTCGTCGATGGTGAGCCGGCCGTGCGCCACGCCGAGACGATCGAGCGCGGCGATAGGACTGTTCGGGCTCGTGGCGAAGTCCATGAGCCCCCGCAGGGCGCCCGCCGCGTCGCGCAGCAGAGTCACGCGCTCCGACGCGGCGCCGTTCGCCGGCGCGCCGGTCGCAATCGCTGGCGCCGGAACAGGTTGCGCGCCGGCTGAAATCTCGACGGCGCCGTCTGGATTGACCGACAGGCGCAAGTCCAGATCAAGAACCTCGAGCCGGCGCAGCTTGATGCGGCCGATCAGCAAGGAGCGAAGGTCGAGCGACAGCTCCGCGCGCGGCGCCGCGACGATGGGACGACCCTCTTTCTTGACGATGAAATTGTCGACGGACAGCGTCGGGCCATGATCGCCATTGCCGATCGCAGCGGCGCCCAGCGAAAACTCGTACCGGCCTTCTGCAAGTTCGTCGAGCGATTCGACGATGCGCGGCGCGAGCCAGGCAAAGGTGATGGAGCCTTGCGAAAGCAGCAGGAAGAAACCGCCGAACGTCAGCGCGCACAGCAGCGTTGCGGCAAGCCCGCTGAGCAGGAGCAGGCGGGGAAGTCCGCGGCGCGGCGCCCGAAAAAATGGCGGTCGCCACGCTGCGCGACAGGCCCGCTGAATCGCGCGCCGCGCCCCGTCGACGACGACTCCGCCGCCGCTAGGCTTGCGCCCCGTCCTTTCGGTCAATTGGCCTCGCTCTCGGCTCGATGGCAGCGCGGACGCGGGCAATGGCGCCGGTCTTGCCGGCTGACGCGCAGTCTGCATTCTACGCACTGATTTTAGCTGCAGATGCGACGAAAGGAAGGCGCCATGAGCACGACCGTCGGCAAGGCCGAAACCGCACTTAAGGAGGGGAAGAAAGAGGGAGGCCTGAAGGAGGGAGATTTGGCGCCTGCCTTCGATCTCCCCGGGGCTGGCGGCGAAAAGATCTCGCTCGCCGCGCTGAAGGGCAAAAAAGTCGTGCTCTATTTTTACCCAAAGGACGACACGTCGGGTTGCACGAAGGAAGCAATAGAATTCAATGCCTTACGCGATAATTTCGCGAAGGCGAAGGCCGTGGTCGTCGGCATGTCGCCGGACCCCATCAAGAACCACGACAAATTCCGCGCGAAATATGAATTGTCGCTGCCTCTCGCGTCAGATGAAGGAAAGGACACGCTCAGCGCCTATGGCGTCTGGGTCGAGAAAAGCATGTATGGCCGAAAATATATGGGCGTCGAGCGCACGACGGTGCTCATCGGTCCAGACGGGCGCATCGCCAAGATTTGGCGCAAGGTGAAGGTTCCGGGCCACGCCGAGGAGGTTCTCGCGGCGGCGAAGGCGCTGTAACGCGCGCCTTTCCGCCTCCGGGCTTCAATTGTGGTCGTGTTCGGCTTCGGGAGGGGCGGAATCTGCCGGCGTCGCCGCGCCCGAACCTTTTTTGGCGATGAGCCTGGCCATGTCCTCCGATCCCTTCTTCGCCGCGGCGAGATCAGGCTTGGCCGCCAGCGCCGCTTCGTAATCGGCCTTGGCGCGGGCGAAGTCCTTCTTGGCCCGCCAGGCGTTGGCGCGGTTGACGAGCGCGCCGACGTAGCTGACGTCGATTTTCAGCGCCGCGTCGAAGTCGGCGATCGCCTTATCGAATTCGCCCTTGGCGTAGTGGCAGGCGCCGCGTCCATTGCGCGCCGCGGCGAGTTTTGGATCGCGCTTTGCGGCCTCGGAAAATGCGGCGATGGCCCGGTCATGATCGCCTTTCCCGTGATAGAGAGCGCCTGCGGCGACGCTCGCCGCCGTTGATTTTTGGTCGGCTTTCGCGGCGTCCCCGAGATCGGCGAGAGCCTTCTCGACATCGCCTTTCGCGCGCCAAACATAGGCGCGCGCCAAAAGCGCGGCGGCGTTCTTTTTGTCGGCGGCGATCGCCTGATCATAGTCGGCGAGCGCGCTGTCGAGATCGCCCTTGGCGTGATGCGCGGCGCCGCGCGCGGCCAGAATCACCGATGATTTGGGTTCAAACTCCAGCGCTTTGCCGAAATCCTCGAGCGCGTGCGCGTAGTCGCCTTTCGCCTGATAAGCGCCGGCGCGATTGACATAGGCCGCCACCTTGTTGTGCGGGGTCTCCTTGTCGATCTCCTGAATGACGAGCGTGCAGCCTGCGATGCGCGCATCTGGGTCAAGCGCGCGGCACTGACCCCACGCGGGGCTGACGCCGCCCTTATGCGCAGCCATGGCGGGCGCGCTGACGACGAGAAGTGAAGCGGCGATGACAGCCGCCGGACACCGCGCGCGCGCGGCCGCGCGCGCTGCGAGAGTGAGACGCTCATGCATGAATTGGGTGGCTCCCCGGATAGAGTGGCGGCGCATGCTACCCCATCAGCCATCGGCCGCAACTTGGAAATCTTGGAGTTCCAGAGGCCGGGGCTGTCTTTTTGCGACAGTTGCGCGGTCTATGCGCCCCTTGCTGGACCGCAACGGCGCCACGTTGCAGCTTTTCGCCTGGTCCAGTGTGGACGTGGCGTCCGATGGTCTGCGAATTTTCGGTAAAACCGTGTATTTTGGTCGGGCCGAAGCCGGCCGAGCGCCGCTGAAACGTCCGAAGTCGCTCCTTGGGACTTCAGACCTGGACCAAAAACGTTTAGAACCAATTCAATGAGTCTTCTTACCACCAATCCCGAACTGACGGCGGTCTGCGACCGTTTCGCTCAGCATCCATTCGTCACGGTCGACACCGAATTTTTGCGCGAAACCACGTTCTGGCCGCAGGTCTGCGTGATCCAGCTGGCGTCGCCGGAAGAGGCTGTGGCGATCGACGCCCTTGCAGAAGACCTTGATCTTTCGCCGTTTTTTGGGCTCATGGCCAATCCCG
Organism: Methylocystis sp.; assembly: GCA_022843525.1. Taxonomy (GTDB): domain Bacteria; phylum Pseudomonadota; class Alphaproteobacteria; order Rhizobiales; family Beijerinckiaceae; genus Methylocystis. The sequence continues at coordinate 8,151 of JALHNR010000155.1, forward strand.
ACGTCGTCAAGGTGTTCCACGCTGCGCGCCAGGATCTCGAGATCATCTGGCGCCTCGCCCGACTCATCCCCGCGCCGATCTTTGACACGCAGGTCGCGGCCATGGTCTGCGGATTCGGCGAACAAGCGTCCTATCTCGAGCTGGTGAAGGCGATCACGCGCGCCAGTCTCGACAAATCGTCGCGATTCACCGACTGGTCGCGCCGACCGCTGTCCAACGCCCAGATCGAATACGCCATCGCCGACGTCACTCATCTGCGCGACATTTACATGGCTTTGCGCGCGCGGCTCGAACGTTCCAATCGCCTCGACTGGCTCGTGGACGAGATGCAGACGCTCACCTCGCCCGCGACCTATGAGCAGCATCCCGAAAACGCGTGGGAACGGCTGCGCCATCGCGCCCGCAAGCCGCGCGATCTCGCCGTTCTGATGGAGCTGGCCGCCTGGCGCGAGTTCGAAGCGCAGACGCGCGACGTGCCGCGTTCGCGCGTCCTGAAGGACGACGTGCTCCTGGAGATTGCTCAAGCCGCGCCGCGCTCTGTCGAAGCGCTCGGCAATTTGCGGTCCTTTCCAAAGGGCATGGAGCGCTCCCGCGCGGGAAGCGACATCATCGCCGCTGTGGAGCGCGGTCTCGCGCGCGATCCCGCCACAGTGCCGCGCATCGAACGCGACCGACGCAACTCCAACGGCGCGACGGTCGAATTGCTCAAGGTCTTGCTGCGTCAAGTTTCGGAGGAGACGGGCGTCGCCGCCAAGATGATCGCGACGGTCGAAGACCTCGAAGCCGTCGCGCATGACGATCACGCCGACGTTCAGGCGCTGAAGGGTTGGCGCCGGGCGATCTTCGGCGAAAAGGCGTTGGAGTTGAAGCGCGGCCGCCTCGCGCTCTCGGTGGAAAACGGCCGGGTCGTCACCTTTGACTGGCAGGCGGCGGACGAGCCCGCAAACGTTGAATAAGCCTCACGCTTTTACTGCAGCGCAGCAATACTGCCGCGCCATTTTTGCGCGCAAGCAAGCGGCTGACGAATATTTGTGCGCCATGAAAAATCATTTAATATCAAATACATAATACGACATTACGATAAGTTATTGCACTGCGATATTGCCGTGCTGCAATGCAGTAACTACCTTCCATTCCGAGTAGGGCGCAGTTCGCTGCGGCGGTTTCGCGT
>JALHNR010000156.1 GCA_022843525.1 Methylocystis sp.
GAAGAAAAACGATGGCGATCACGATGGAGGCGAGGCCGGCGTAGGTTGAAACATAGCTGCCGGCGAATCTCGCGAGATAGGCGCCGAAGCCGGCGCCGAGCGCGAGCGACGCGATCAGCGTCAGCGCGATGCCTGGCCCGATGAAGGTCAGATTGCGCCGCTCCGCGGGCAAAAATTTATGAGCCGCATACAGGGCAATGGCCAACAGGGCGGTGGTGACGCCATAGCGCACCGGCGCGTAGAGGGGCTGAAGATCCTGCACGAGCGCGGGTATGTAGCGTTCGGCGATCGCGCGCGCCAGAGGCCCCAGCACGAGCAGAATAGCGACGGCGAGGAGCGCGGCCGCGCCGAGGAAGACGTAAAGAATTGATTCGAGGCGCGTCAGCCACCAGGGGCGCTTGTCCTTGAGGTCATAGGCGCGGTTCAGGGCGACGCGCAGCGCTTCCACTCCGGTAGAGGAGAAATAAATGGCGAAGATCGCGCCCAGCGTCAGCAGCCCGCCGCGCGGCTGCGTCAGCACATTGCTGATCTCCCGAGAAATCGGCCCGGCCACATCCGGGGGCCATGTGTCGAAGAGCAGTTTTCTCGCGGCCTCCGCTTCCTGACCCAAGCCGAAAAAGCCGGCGAGCGCCGTCAGAAAGATGAGAAATGGAAACATCGAAGTCAGGATTGCGAGCGCGATATAGCTCGTGACCGCCCAACCGTCGTCGCGGTCAAACTTCAGATAGGCGTGATAAAAAATTCGAAAAAGCGTTCGCATGACAACCCATGATAGCGTGCCGACCGGGAATGGCGAAGGCGCAAAGCAGTGAATCCGTCGATGAGAAGCTTTCCTTTACGAGTTTTCTGCGCCATGAGCGCGGCGTTTATGATTCTGTCATATGGATCGAATTCGGCGCTCGCGAAGGACTGCAGCCGCCTCGATACCCAGACCGCGCTGGACATTTGCGCGGGCGAAAATTTCAAGCAGGCCGACGCCGAACTCAACGCGGCTTACGCGATATTGTTGAGCAGGATAAGCCTGAAAGGCCGTGAAAAACTGCAGGAAGCGCAGAGATCCTGGATCAAATACAAGGATGCGCAGTGCGCGTTTGACACTATGGGAACGATCGGCGGCAGCATCCACAGTATGATCGCGGCGCAATGTCTGACGGATCTGACCGAGCAGCAGACGAAAAGATTGCAGCGTCAATTGGCCTGCCAGGAGGGAGACGTTTCCTGCGGCGGCCAGTAATCTGGCGCCGTCGTAATGCACGCCGCTCTATTTCAGCGCAGCTTCCAAATAGCTGATCATTTGGCGAAAAATGTCGTTCCTCTGTTCTGGTTTCAGTCCCTCGCCGAGATGGCCGCCGTCGTGCGTAATGACGCGAACGTCAACGTCGGCGCCCCTCAGTCGTTTTTGTAGATTGGCGCATTGAGAGGGCGGCGTGATCTGATCTTTTCGGCCGCAGATCAAAAGCATGGGCGATGCGTTCCGATCCACTTCGTAAAGGGGAGACGCATCGCGCAACAGCCTGCGGCGGTCGCCGCGATCGGCGCCTTTGAACAGATTTTTCCAGAGCGTATCGCGCACGCTCGCGTTGAGCGCGGCTATGTCGGTGATTCCGGAGTCGGAGACGACGCATTGTACGTCCGGCGTTTCGCTGGGAGGTGACGTTTCACCGGCCAAGGGACGGTTCACATGCGCGGCCCCGAGAAAGATCGCCAGAGCGCCGCCTGCAGAAAAGCCGACGGCGCACATGCGATGCGGATCGAGACCGATCGCCTTTGCATTATGTTTGAGCCATTCGACGGCAAGCTGCGCGTCCGCCAATTGCGCAGGCCATGGGGCGTCTCGCGCCAGCCGATAGCCGAGCGTCGCAGCGACGAAGCCCTGCGACGCGAGCTTGCGGCAGAGATGATCGAGGCTGGATTTGTCCCCGCCCATAAAGCCGCCGCCGTGGATCAGCAGCACGCCCGGACGAGGTTCTGATGACGTCGCGGCCTCGCATAAGTTCAGCCGTTGCTCCGGGAGCGGGCCATAGGCCAGCTCTCGTACCGTCGCCGGCTGCGCGGGGGAGCAAAGGCCGGCGACAAACAGAGCCAGCAAAGCTATTCTGGCCCTGTGGGCTAAGTTGAAGCGTCGCTCCGATGCGCCGCGACATGGCATCTGGATAATCCAAAACGCTGCAGATTGAAGCTACGCGCAAGCGCCGAGGCTATATGCCGGGAATTAGAACAGAGTTCGGCATGGGCAATCTCGGCGGCGATCTGAGCGATGGCTTACTTCATCTCTGCCGCATGGCGCTCGAGCGCCGGACATACCGCCGGCTTCTGCTGCCGGCGTCAGTGCACTTGCTGGGATTGCAACTTTGTCTTTAGATAATCCGTTATCTCTAAAAATATTTGCTTTTTTTGTTCATAGTCCAAGCCTGAGTTCAAATGGCCGCCCTCGTGTTTGATAATGTTAAAGTCCACCCCTGCGTTTGCTAATTTCTCTTCCATCATGGCGCATTGGGATATCGGCGTCACTTCATCATGTTCGCCGCATATTAAGAGCATGGGCGACGAGTGTTTGTCGACTTTGTAAAGTGGTGATGCTTCGCGAAACACATCGTTTCGGTCGGCGCTATCTCTTCCAATAAAAATGCTATTCCAGAGCGCATTTTGCGTCTTTGGTGTAAGTGAACCGATATCGGTAATCCCCGAGTTGGACACGACACATTGCACATCTGGTTCCGCAGCGGGAACTGAAATTCGCCCGTCTGCGGGATCATGCGCGTGCGCGACACCCAAAAACATCGCGAGACTTCCGCCTGCGGACAGCCCCACGGCACACAGGCGAAGCGGATCGAGACTTATTTCGTCCGAATGCCGCTTAAGCCAACCGACAGCAAGCTGAACGTCGATCAATTGAGCAGGCCATGCTGAAGAGCGGTCCTTTGCGAGTCTGTAACCGACAGTTGCCGCTACAAATCCCCTTGCGGAAAAGTGTCGGCACAGCAAATTCAGATCGGACTTGTCTCCTCGGATAAAGCCTCCGCCGTGTAAGAGCACGACTCCCGGCCGAAGCCGCTTTGAATCTTCAGCGACGCAAAGGTTCAAACGCTGCTCCGGAAGAGGTCCATAGGCGATCTCCCGGAGGTCGTCTTGCTGCGCGTAAGCGGAAAACCCGCAGAGCCAAAAAGTCAAAGCAACAATGATGTAAAGAACGTCTGAGCGGAGCTTCGCGGTCCTTGCCGCGGCTTTTTTGTCGTCGTGCTGGAAGCGACGGGCGATCACCGCGCGATGCTGTTGACTGAAGCCTCAATGATATTTTCGTCGCAGATGACGGAATTCTCGTCGTTCGACGGCGAACTGAGCGCTTGAGCGAACCGCGACGCGGAAACCGAACTCACTGGGGTTGCGTGTAATGATTGCGGATCCGGTTCGACGAAATGCTTGTTGAACACACGCATCACGTGACGAACCCCCGACGACTTTACCTCTCGTAAGTCGTCAGCGTAGTAGGTCCCGGCCACGCCCGGGGCTGTGATGATCTCATATGACGGAAAATAGACGACGTTTTTGCGCTCGCGCGCAATCTCTTCCGCCGCGACGCGGAGCACGGATTTGCTGTATGTCGTGGCGGTTAGAACGTGCTGATGTTCGTATGTCGCAATCAAGGGCACCGGCGAAACCGTCAATATCAGACGACATGTCGGGTTTACGCTTTCGACCAAATCAACGAATGTTGCGAGATCCTCTTGAACCATTCGTGAAGAGAAGTTGGCGAAACCGTATGAACAAGGATCAAATCTGCCGCCCGCAACGCCAGGAGCGACGGGATATACGGCGCCGTCTTTGAGGGAGCGCCATCCCTCTGTCAGACCTAAAGTGAAGACGATCCAATTGGCTTCAAGAAACATTTGCCTGACGCAGGCCAAATGGGACTGAGCCGCCCGACGGACGGTCGCCTCGTCTTCCAGCGGAGCAGGTTCGATATTTGGTCTGAAGGCGTCGACGAAGCCGCCGTCAGCGACGCTCCAGACGTCATCGCATGGCGCGAACATGCCGAAGGCGCGCTGAAATAATTGTACCGCTTGCCTGACCGTGTAGACGTTGCCATACCGCGCCGAAAAGACTCCATAATTCTTTTTTCGCGCCTCATCGCTGGTCATCCCCGGAGGCGCATTTTCGGCCACGTAATAATTCAGGCCGAGCCCAGCCATGTTGCGCGCCAAATGCTGCGCGAAACAGCTTCCCAATGTCGCGATTCGCTCATGAGGTTTGATCCAATGATCTTCGATCATTGGATCAAGGTGTCCGGGCGCTTGCCATGTTACGCCGCGCGACCAAAACTGAAAGTCTGGAAGTCCACGATAGGGATTGGCGCGCATTTGTTTCTCCTACCGCGGGACGCCTAGCAAAGCGTCCAATTTGTCTTGGAAACAGGCATCCGCGAACCGAATGCCCTCGCGTGTAAGACCTTTGCTTTTATAGCGATCGAATTCAGCCGAGATAAAATCATGCAGTCCGAGATATTTGCCGGCGTACAGCCACACGTAAGCTCCAGGAGCTGAGAATATCTCGCCTATTTCCGGATAAACCGGCCAAGCAAAATTCGCGAGCGGATCGGGAAAGAACACTGGTTTATCCAGTGCGTCTTCCGAAGCGCCGATCTTCATGGCAAGGAGCGCCGATAGAGCCGTGAATGCATCCTTGGTGGGATGATTTATGGAGTGCATAAAAATACCGCTTCGCTTCGCCTTGAGAAAGAATTTTGCAAAATCTACATTGTAGAGTTCAAAATCATGCTTGAGGTTTTTCACGCCGTCATCCCAGCGAGAGAAATACCCCAAATAATCATACACCTCTTTATTGAAGCAAGCGACGGTCTGCTCCACGCTCAGTCCGCGTACGAAGCAGCCGATGCAAATAGCGGAATTGTAATTTTCGACTAGTGAGTTGTTGCTGAGCCATACGTAGCAACAGTCAGGATGAAAAGGTTTGAATATGATCTGCGGGTACACGATGACTCTCGGATCAACATCCCCTCCGCCATTCGCGACGTAAGTGGCGCTGTTCACAAAAATCAAATCAAAGTTGGGGAGGTTTGCGTCTAGGTAGTCCGAGAGCCCGGCTCCTTTTAAGGCAAGCGGGGTGACGCTCGCCTCGAGCACGAGCTGTCTCAAGGATGTGGTAATCGCTCCTGTATCGCAATTACCGAGAACGCCGATTTTGATTCCCATCGATCGCCTTCTTACAAAGCAATTCCACAGAAACGTCGAACTCGTGGGAGTCGGTCCAAGTCCGCAAAAACTCACGACTTTTGGATAGCATAGCCCTCGGCGAAACTGAAGTCGTTTGCAATGACAAAAAGCGTCAGTCGCGCTGGAAATGCGCGTAGACGAGCCGCGCCGTCGCCTTATTGACGCCGGGGACCTTTTCGAGGTCCGAAAGTGCGGCTTTCGAGACAGCCTTCGCCGACCCGAACGCCAGGAGCAGCGCGCGTTTGCGCGCCGGCCCCACGCCGGCGATCTCGTCGAGCGGATTCTTGGTGAATTCCTTCTTGCGCCGCGCGCGATGCGTGCCGATCGCGAAACGATGCGCTTCGTCGCGCAGGCGCTGGATGAAATAGAGCGCGGGATCGTGCGGCGGTAGGCGGAACGGCTCTCGTCCTTCGACGAAGAACGTTTCGCGCCCGGCGTTGCGATCTGCGCCCTTTGCGATCGACGCGATCGCCACCCCTTCGACTCCGAGTTCGCGCAAAACCTCGCGCGCCACGTCGAACTGGCCGCGTCCGCCGTCGATCAGAATGAGATCGGGCTTTGCCGGAAAAGCGTCGCAATCCCGCTCCGTTTCTCCGTCCTTGGCGAGCCGCGCGAACCGGCGCGTCAACACCTCGCGCATCATGCCGAAGTCGTCGCCTGGCGTGATGTCGGCGCTCCGGATGTTGAAGGTGCGGTAGTGGGCTTTCATAAATCCGGCGGGGCCGGCCACGACCATCGCGCCGATCGCCTGCGCGCCGCCGATGTGGGAATTGTCATAGACTTCGATGCGCCGCGGCGTCGCGGCCAGACCAAAGGCCTGGCCGAGCGCCCCGAGCAGGCGCTGCTGGCTTGCGTCTTCGGCGAGCTTGCGGCCGAGCGCCTGCCGCGCGTTCTGAAGCGCGTGGTCCACGAGTTCGCGCTTCTCGCCCCGCTGCGGCGCGAGCACTTCGACGCGGCGGCCAAGCCGCGCGGTTAAGGCTTCTTCAAGCAGCGCGCCATCCTCGATCGGATGCGAGAGAAAGACGCAGCGCGCCGAAGGGTGCTCCTGATAGAACTGCGCGAGAAAGGCGTCGAGAACTTCGGACTCGGACAGCGACGCGTCGGCGCGCGGGAAGTAGGAGCGATTGCCCCAATTCTGGTAGGCGCGAAAGAAGAACGCCTCGACGCAGAAGCGCCCGGCGTCCTTGGCGATGGCGAAGACGTCGGCTTCTTCGACGCTGCGCGGATTGATCCCCTGCGCGCCTTGAACGGCCGAGAGCGCCGAGATTCGATCGCGCAGCCGCGCCGCGCGCTCAAACTCCAGGCGCTCGGAGGCTTCGGTCATTTCGCGCGCCAGCTGTTCGCGGACGTTGCGACTTTTGCCAGAGAGGAAATCCCGCGCCTCTCGCACGAGCTCAGCGTAATCTTCCAAGGAGATTTCGCCGGTGCACGGGCCCGAGCAGCGTTTGATCTGGTAGAGCAGGCACGGACGCGTGCGATTGTCGAAAAAACTTTGTGAGCAGGATCGTAGAAGAAATGCGCGCTCCAGCGCATTCAGCGCCCGATTGACCGCCCAGACGCTGGCGAAGGGGCCGAAATAGTCTCCCTTGCGCGCGCGGGCGCCCCGGTGCTTGAGGATCTGCGGCGCGTCATGATCCATGGCGATCAGGATGTAGGGGAACGATTTATCGTCGCGCATCAGCACGTTGAAGCGCGGCTTCAACTGCTTGATGAGATTCGCTTCCAAAAGCAGCGCGTCGGTTTCGGTCTCGACCGAGATGAACACCATCGTCGTCGTCGCCGAGATCATTCGCGCGATGCGATTCACGTGACCGGCAAGACGCGTATAGCTCGCGACGCGCTTACGCACATTTTTCGCCTTGCCGACGTAGAGCACCTCGCCGCTTTCAGCGATCATGCGATAGACGCCGGGCCCATTCGGCGCGTGCCGCCAATGCTTCTTGATGACGTCGACGCCGCGCTTGACGCTTTCAGGCGTCTCGGGCACTTCGGCTTCCGTATCACATGGCTCCGCCTGCGCCTGCTCGGCGGCGTCGGACGCATCGAAGACGTCGTCTTCTTCAGGGGGGAGATCGCGCGGATTTGCGTGAGCGGTCATCGATCTAGATCTATTCGCCGCCGGCCGCGATGGAAAGACTCGCTGGAGGCGACCGCCCCGACCAAAGTTCTGTGTAGAACCTCGAGCCGTCGCGCATTTCCCCGGATCTTCGCCTTGCGCCCCGCCTGCCGTCTGGCCACAGTCCTGCAAAGCTTGGGCTGCGACGATCAGGGGACGGCATGCAGGCGGCGAGGATCACCGTTGGCGCGGTCCTGTTTCCGGCGCTGGCGCTGGGGCTGGCCGGCGTTTTTCTGTTTGGCGAGCGCTGGATCTCGCAAATTCCAGCGTCCATCGATTTCGTTCCGCCGACTTTCGCGGCGGTCTTGTTGATCGGGGCCGTCTTCGCCGCCTTGCAGCACGCCGAAATTCTCGGCGCCAAGACGGGCGAACCTTATGGGACGCTCGTGCTCACCATCGCCGTGACATTTATAGAGGTCGCGATCATGGCCTCGATGGTCGAATATGGCGAAGAGGACCCGACCGAGGCGCGCGAGGCGGTGTTCTCCGCGATCATCATCGTTTGCAATGGCCTTGTCGGCCTCTGCCTTCTGCTCGGCGGCTTCCGTCACCACGAGCAGGAGATCCAGCCGATGGCGACGAGCGCCTATCTCGCCATCCTGATCGCGCTCTCCGTTCTGACGCTCATTCTGCCAGATTATACGACGTCGAGCTACGGACCCACGCTGTCTTCAGTTCAGCTCATTTTCATCAGCATTCTGTCTGTGCTGCTCTACGGCGCGTTTCTTTTCATCCAGACGGTGCGGCACCGGTCCTATTTCATCGACGTGCATGTCGCCGCCGTGGGCCACGGCGAGGCGAAGCCTTCGCGCGCTCTGACGATCTTCGCAGTTGTGGGGCTGGGCGCCAGTCTGCTTGGCGTCTCGCTTCTCGCGGAGCGCGTCATCCCCGGTCTTGAAGAGGCGCTTCGCTGGGCCGGCGTCGATGACGTGAACCGGGTGACCGGCGCGGCCGTGGCGATGCTGGTTCTGCTTCCTGAATCGATGAACTCCATCCGCGCGGCGACGCGCAATGCGCTCCAGACAAGCCTCAATGGCGCGCTCGGCTCTGTCGTCGCAACGATCGGGCTCACCGTTCCCGCCGTGGCGCTGCTGAGCGTCGCAACGGACCGGGACATCGTCTTCGGTCTCGAAAAGCGCGACACCGTCTTGCTGCTGCTGACATTGCTGCTCAGCATTGTAAGCTTCGGCGCCGGCCGCACGAATCTCATGACGGGGCTGGTGCATCTTGTCGTTTTCGCGACATATGTTTTTCTATTGTTTGTGCCCTGATCTTCAGACAAAGAGCGCCAATGGACGACCATAATCCGATCTTGTATTACGCGCCGCGCACGCGGGCTTCAGGCGTGCTGACCCTGCTTGAGGAACTCGATGTTCCCTACGAGCTGCGCGTGTTGAATTTCCAGCTCGGCGAACAACGCAAGCCGGCATACCTCGCCGTCAATCCCCTCGGAAAAGTGCCGGCCATCGTACACCATGGCGCGCTCGTGACCGAGCTTGGCGCGATTTTCATCTATCTTGCCGACGCCTTTCCACAGAAACGTCTCGCGCCGGCCATTGGCGACGCCTTGCGCGGGCCTTATCTGCGCTGGCTCGTGTTCTACGGGTCGGCGTTCGAGCCTGCGATCGTCGATCGTTCGATGAACCGCGCGCCGGCGCCTCCAAGCAGAAGTCCCTACGGCGATTTTGATGGCGTCATGGCGCTGATCAACATGCAATTGGCGCAAGGCCCCTATCTCTTGGGCGAGCGCTTCACCGCCGCCGACATTCTTTGGGGAGCGGCGTTGCGGTGGACAGTCGGCTTTGGCCTGGTTCCCGAAAGCGCGCACATCTCCGCCTATGTCGAGCGCGTGACGGCGCGTCCATGCTTTGCGCGCGTCGCGCAGACCGACGAAGAGCTGCTCAAGATTCATGAAGCGGCGGCGGCGGCCAAATGAGGCGTCTCCCCTCTCCCATAGGGACAGG
>JALHNR010000157.1 GCA_022843525.1 Methylocystis sp.
CGCGTTTGCATCGCCGCTCAGAGGAGTTGGCGCCAATGGCCATATCGCCCGTCACGTTGACCGAAGCATTGACCTTCGACGACGTGTTGCTGCGGCCCGGCCATTCGCGGGTGATGCCTTCCGCCGTCGACGTCACGACCCGGCTGACGCGCGAGATTACGCTCAATCTGCCGATCGTTTCGGCCGCGATGGACACCGTCACGGAGGCGCGTCTCGCGATCGCCATGGCGCAGGCGGGCGGCATCGGCGTCATCCACCAGAACCTGTCGCCCGCCGCGCAAGCCGCCGAAGTGCGCAAGGTCAAGCGCTACGAAAGCGGCATGGTGATCGACCCGATCACCATTTTTCCGGACGAAACCCTCGCCGACGCGCTCGCGCTGATGGCGGGCCACGGCATTTCGGGGATTCCGGTCGTCGAGCGCGCCAGCGACGGCGGCAGGGGCAAGCTCGTCGGCATCCTGACCAATCGCGACGTGCGCTTCGCCCAGGACCGCAGCCATCCCGTGGCCGAGTTGATGACGAAAAAGCTCGTCACGGTGCAAGAAGGCGTGGGGCAGGCGGAGGCGCAGCGGCTGCTTCACGAACATCGCATCGAGAAACTGCTCGTCGTCGACGAGGATTACCGCTGCGTCGGCCTCGTCACCGTCAAGGACATCGAGAAGGCGACGCAACATCCTTACGCCTGCAAGGATCATGAAGGACGGCTGCGCGTCGCCGCCGCCTCGACCGTCGGCGACCACGGCTTCGAGCGCGCGCTTCAGCTCATCGACGCCGGCGTCGACTGCGTGGTGATCGACACCGCGCATGGTCATTCGCAGTCGGTGATCGACCAGGTGACCCGGGTCAAGAAGGCGTCGAACAAGGTCTCGATCATCGCCGGCAACATCGCCACTGCGGAAGCTGCCAAGGCGCTGATCGGCGCCGGCGCCGACGCGATCAAAGTCGGCATCGGCCCCGGCTCAATCTGCACGACGCGCATCGTTGCGGGCGTCGGCGTGCCGCAGCTCACCGCGATCATGGAGGCCGCGGACGAAGCGCGCAAAGCCGATGTGCCGGTGATCGGCGACGGCGGCGTCAAATATTCCGGCGACCTCGCCAAGGCGATCGCGGCAGGCGCCGACGTCGTCATGATCGGCTCGCTGTTCGCGGGAACCGAGGAGTCGCCCGGCGAGGTGTTTTTGTATCAGGGCCGCTCGTTCAAGGCCTATCGCGGCATGGGTTCAGTGGGCGCGATGACCGCAGGGTCGGCGACGCGCTATTTCCAGGGCGACGTGAAGGAACAGCTCAAACTTGTTCCAGAGGGCATCGAAGGACAGGTGCCCTATCGCGGCCCGATCGCGCCGATCCTCTACCAACTCGCGGGCGGCCTGCGCGCGGCGATGGGTTATGTGGGCGCGCCGACGGTCAAGGAGTTCCAGGAGCGCGCGCAGTTCGTGCGCATCACCAACGCCGGATTGCGCGAGAGCCATGTGCATGACGTCGCGATCACCCGCGAGAGCCCGAACTATCCGACGGGCGTCTAATACGCTGAGCAAAAAAATGGGGCCGCGCAACGGCCCCTAAAAGGTGGGAGAAAAGTCAAGGGAGGAAACATCCTGGTAAAAGTATCACCTGAGAAGTGAGCGCCAGATAAGCGAACAATGAGAGCATTTGCGCCCGTCTAACTCCTTGCGCCCCTCACTGTTCATGAAAAAAACTACGACCAAAATCGCTTCTCCGCGTCATTCGAATTGATGATGACGGGTTTTTTTTGAAGCGTGGCTCACGTATTCGCCGAGAGCAGGTTCCGAAAAAGTTGACAGACTTTTTCGATGAAAACTCGCACCAATATTTTGATTTTCGAGCGCTTCATCAAGCTGACGTAGGGAAAGCAGAGGGCCTCGCGAAGGCCCTCAAAATTCAAGATGAAAAGGGCTGCTGAAAGTATCGGGCTCAAAAGGCAGGCTGAAAATTGAGCGCGTAGTATCGAACCCCGAGTTACTGAAGCGTCCGCGGCAATTTCGTCCGCCCCCCCGACGTTCGAGAAAACGTTAAGACGAAAGAAAAGGGCCGGCATCATCCAAACGGATGAGGCCAGCCCTCAATTCCTTGAAATCAAATGTAGACGCTTATTCGCCTCTCGGCGCGTTGAGTGGGGCGAGCCCGCCAAGGAGCGCGACCACTTCGGCCTGGCGGTTGCATCCGGTTTTTTCCATCACGCCGCGTAGATGCGTGCGCACAGTGTTACGCGACACGGATTGTTCGGTGGCGATTTCCTCGAGCGTTTTGCCCCCCACGAGGCCGCGCGCGACGCGCGCCTCGGCCGGCGTAAGGTCATAGAGGGACTGAACCAGCTCGATCCCCGGCGCCTGCTGCGAGCCGACCGGAGTCATCACCAGAATCGCCGCGCAACGCACGAAAATGTCGCGCGCCGGGCCGCGGATGGGCACAAGATTGGCGATCATCGGACTTTCATCTTCGCCAGCCCGGGCGGCGAAGGATTTCGGCGCGCCGATGAGATCGTCGTCGAGCGTGTCCATGGCCTGACGCAGCAGCCCGTCGGCGGAGGCGTCGACGAGCGACACGCGGTCGTGGGCGCGCCAGCGGACGTATTTGGTCAGCGCATTGCTCGGATCGTTGGCGGAAATGACGCGCCCGTCTTCGTCAAGCACGAGCGCCGGGAGGCCGATGAGCGCGAAGGTTTCGCCGGCGACGCGGGCGCGCTCGAGCTGCAAACGCGTGGCGAGAAAGGCGGCGCGCGCCAGGTGCGGCCGCAATTCATCGAGCTTGCGGATGACGGACGGCTCGACCGGTCCGCGGTTATGCGACCGTTCGAGGCAAATAATGCCGGTGTCGCCGGTGGGCAGCGAGATCGCCGTCGCCGCGCTGAACCCCAGCCCGCGTGGCCGCAGGAAGTCGCTATAGTTCGTATCGCGCTCGAGCTCCTCGGCCGTATAGACGTCGTCATCGGTGAGGAATCCCGGATGGCGGCGACTGAACAGCCTGCCGCCGCGCGTGCAGTTGCTGAGCCAGTCCCCGCGCATGAAGTTCTCGACATGCTCGCAGATCGCCGGAGACGCCGTCCAGCGGGAGACTTTTTCGCGGGCCGCGAAGAGCACGCCGCCCTGCGCCTCGGCAAGATGTGAGAGTTCGTCGAGAACGTCGGGCCACATGTCCGGCGCGAAGGAGCATTCGTAAATACGATCGATGAGTTCCTGAACCATCTTCAATATCTCTTGCTGGCGGTCGCGCTAAAGGCGCGTGCGCTTTGAAATAAACCGTATGCAAACGTGCGGCCGGCGAGATGGTTCCAGCCGGCCGCGAATTTGGTCAGTGCTTGCCGGCGTCGATCGCGACTCCTTTGCGCTCCTTATGAATATAAGCGACGAGCGCCGTCATCTTCGGATCATCGGCCGGAAGCGCGGCTCCCTGCAGCGGGTTTCTGATGCACCAGTTCACCATTTCAAAGAGCTGCGCGACCTTTCCAAGCTGCTTTTGAAATTTCGGATAGGTCTCCGGGTGGGTGTTGGCGGCGTTCGGATGGCACTGCGCGCAGGCGACGCCGTTGGTGCCCACAGCTCCACTGGTCCAAAGCTCGCGGCCTTTCTTTGCCACAGAATCAAATTCGCTCTGCCAACGGTCGACGTCTGTCCCCGTGAATTCATCGGCGAGCGTTGCCGGCGAAAGCAGCACAGCGCCCAAAACAAGCGCAATCGTAAAGCGGCGCATCGTCATTCTCCTCGACTAGTAATGCAGTTGCGGCGCCTTTCGGACGATCGCCTCTTGATATTTCTTGTCGACAGGCTTTCCGAGCTTCGGATCGTAGCCGACGACGCGCTCCTGGTTGTCCCACAGCTGGTAGCGCGCGGTGACGCGGCCGGAGTTGACGTCGATCATCTGCCAACCAGTGGCGTCGCGTTCGAAGAACGGATCGGCGCGGTTCATCGGAACCGTGAGCACCGGCACATGCGCGCCGGCCTGCGCATAGGTGTCGGGATAGGGCCAGGGCCAGGCCGTCGCCATCACCGCATTGAAGGCGATGTTGCCGATCTGATTGTACTGGATCTGGTGCACGTGGCCGTAGATCACATTGACGGACTTGAACGGCTGCAACAACGCCTGCACCTGCTCGGCGTCGTCGGTCCAGAAATTCCAGCCTTTGTAGATCTTCTGTAGCGGCGAATGTGAGAAGACGATGAGCGGCGTGTCCTTGGACACCTTGTCGAGATCGTCCTTGAGCCAGGCGCGCTGCTTTTCGCCGACCATGAACGGCGAGCCGTTCGGATTATCGAGTCCGGCCATTTCGAGCATGCGCTGCTCGGCCGTCGGCCAACGATGAAACGTCCAATCGTCGGTCGTGAGAATCGAGTTCAGCACGACGAAATGGACGCCCTTGTGATCGAAGCTGTACCACTGCGGTCCATAGAGCTTCGACCAATACTCGCCGAGGTCGAGATAATAGTCATGCTCGCCCATGACGCAGTGGAGCTTGCCCTTCACATGCGACAGCATCTCGGCGCCGTGATCGAGCTCCTCCTTCTTGCCGAGCTGCGCGAGATCGCCGCCAAACATGACGAAATCTGCTTCCGGCGTGATGAGATTGGCCTCGGCGACGGCGCGCTTCAGGCCCATGTCCCAGTTGCGCACGAAGCTCGCGCCTTTGATCTGCTGAATGTGCGAATCGGAGATATAGGTGAAGCTGAAATCCTCGCGCGTTCCGCCGAAGGCGAGGCGCACCATGGAGATCGGCAGGGTCGTGAGCGTTCCGGCGGCGGCGCCGGCGGCGATGACGCTGCGTCGGGTGATGAGTCTGGTCATTTCTATCCTCCCTCGCGGCTTGGCGCTTTCGTGGCGACGCCGCTTGTTCTCTCCTGCGCTTTGGTCTTGCGGCTATTTTATCTGCGCCGTCACATAAGCAGGACTCGTCAGCGTCTCCAGGAAAGCGACGAGATCGTCGATCTGCTGATCCTTCAAATCCAGCGGCCGAATGCCGCCGGAGAGATAGGGATTGACCGGCGTCGGATCGCCGGGGCTCTTCCCGCCCTCGTTGTAATGCTTGATGACGTCTTTGAGCGTCTTGAGCGAACCGTCGTGCATATAAGGCGCGGTCACCGCGATATTGCGCAGCGTCGTGGTCTTGAACGCGCCGATTTCATCGAAGGAGTTCGTCACCGCAAACCGGCCGAGTTCGGAAACCTTCGGATCGGCGAGCACCGTCTTGTCGACGGACGCGCCCGCCGCTTTCGCCTTGAGGAATTCGGCGGCGAGGCGCGGCACGTCGCCTTGAATGCGGTTGATGCCAACGCCGATGTTGTGGAACCTGTTGTCGGTGAAGAGCGCCTGCGTCTGTTCGATGGCGTGGCAGGACACGCAGCGTCCCTGACCGACATAAAGGTCGAAGCCGCGCTTGGCCTGATCGCTAATGGCGTTGCGGTCGCCGCCGAAATACCATTTATCGAAGGGCGAATCGCCCGAGATGATCGTGCGCTCGAAGCTCGCGATCGCCTTCTCAACGTCATCCATCGTCACGTCTCGGCCGCTCTTGCCGAACGCCTTCTTGAAGCCCTCGACATAGGCGGGATCTTCGCGAACGATCTTGAGCACCGGCTCGTGATCGGGCAGCCCCATTTCCACCGGATTGACCATCGGGTGCTGCGACTGATCCTCTAGCGAAATCGAGCGCCCGTCCCAGAACTGCGAGGTGTAATAGGCCGCGTTGATGACCGACGGGGCGTTGCGCGTGCCGGTCAGCTTATGGTGACCCTCGGAAACCCGCAGCGGACTGTCCGTGAAAGCTTTTTTGTCATTGTGACAGGTTGAGCAACTCACCGTGCCGTCGATCGAGAAGCGCGCGTCATGGAACAGCTTGTCGCCGAGCGCGATCTTTTCCGGCGACTGCGGATTGTCCGCCGGGACCGGGAGTTTTGGCAGGCCGAGCGGCTCGGCCAACGCCCAACCGCCGGCGGCGAGTAGCGCCGCCAGCGGAAGCGCAATAAGCGTCGTCTCAACGGATTTCCAAACATTAGCAACGCGCGCCATGAGCCCCTCCGCGACCGCTCGGCTTCTCGCCGGCTTTTGTTTTCACATTAAGTTTGCTCTGCTTTTAGCGGCAGGGCAAGTCATGGCTGTGACGCTCGGCGCGGCGGTCAAAGAACTCGCCGGACGAATATTGCGTCATGACGAGTAGTGATTGTGCATTGCATTAGGATGGCGCAATAAACCGCCCGATATGGTGCTTGGTCGGTGCTTGGCAATTCGTTACGGCGCTGCGCTCTTCAGGTCGTGTTCATGCTACACTGGACTGTTTTTGAACAGGGTCACTGCCATGCGCCCTTCCGCCGCCCGCGCGGCTGTGGTAGCTGACGTCCGCAGAGAGGTCGTTCGTCGCGATGCGAAACAGCGCCTCCGCAAATCAACTGCAGGAGTAAGGGATGTATTTGACCAGGTTCGCCGCGCTCGCAGCGACTCTGCTGGCGCCGGCCATGGCCGTCGCTGGCGATTTGCGCGCCGACGCCAACGCGGTCTTCAAGCCGATCGACGCCGCGAGCGTCGCGAGCGTCGTCAAGAACAACGAGATCACGCCCGCCAAGATCGACCTCGGCAACAAGCTCTTTTTCGATCCGCGACTTTCGAAGAGTCAGATCATCAGCTGCAACAGCTGTCACAATCTCGGCACCGGCGGCGTCGACGCCGGCCCGACGTCGATCGGCCACGGCTGGGCGAAGGGACCGCGCCGCGCGCCGACCGTGCTCAACGCCGTGTTCAACGTCGCGCAATTTTGGGATGGGCGCGCCGTCGACCTTAAGGCGCAAGCGAAAGGCCCGGTCCAGGCCGACGTCGAAATGAACAATACGCCGGCGCAGGTCGAAAAGATGCTGAATAGCATGCCGGCCTATGTCGCGGAGTTCAAGGCAGCCTTTCCGGCCGACCCGAAGCCGGTCAGTTTCGACAACATGGCGAAGGCCATCGAGGCCTTTGAGGCGACTCTGACGACGCCGAATGCGCCATTCGACAAGTTCCTGAAGGGCGACGTCAACGCGCTCAATGACGTTGAGAAAAAAGGCCTGCGTCTTTTCATCGACAAGGGCTGCGCCGCTTGTCACGGCGGCGTCAACATGGGCGGCAACGGCTATTTCCCCTTCGGCGTCGCTCAAAAGCCGGGCGTCGAGATCATGCCCGTCGCCGACAAGGGCCGCTCCAAGGTCACCAATGACGTAGCGGACGACTTCGTCTTCCGCTCTGCGCCGCTGCGCAACGTGGCTCTGCGCGCGCCTTACTTCCACACCGGCTCTGTCTGGACCCTGGAAGAGGCGGTCGATCTCATGGCCAAAGACCAGCTCGGCGAAACTCTCTCCGATCCGGACATCAAGGCGATCGTCGCATTCCTCGGGACTCTGAATGGCGACCAGCCGAAGGCGGTCTATCCCGTGCTGCCGCCACGCACCAAGGACACGCCGCTTCCGCAGTAAGCGGGCTCGAGCGAAGGACCTGTTAAGGCGAAAAGAAGACGGCGCCGTCACAATTGGTGCGGCGTCGCCAGTTAAATTTTCCGCGCGGCCCAGCGCCGCGCGGAGGGCGCCTGTCAATGAAAGCTGTCGGACGGCTCGTCATCTCACTCGCCATTTATGCGACCGCGACCTGCGCGCGCGTTGGGGCGCAGGAACAAGAAAATCCGTTCGCCCGTATCGGCCATATCGTCGTCATCTTCACCGAGAATCGCAGCTTCGATCATGTGTTCGGGCTGTTTCCGGGCGCCGAGGGCGTCAACTCGGCGCAGCACCCGCCGCAAGTTGATTTCGACGGACGGCCGCTGACTGCGCTGCCGCGTCCGCGCGCCGACGATCGCTTTCCGCGGCGCTTGCCGAACGCGCCGTTTCGCCTCGAGACTTTCGTCGACATCGACGGCCACACCATGGATCCGGTGCACGACTTCTATCTTGAGCAGGAGCAGATCGACGGCGGAAAAATGGACCGCTTCGTCGAGGCGTCAAACGCCGGCGCGCTCGTCATGGGCTATTACGACGGTTCTGAGCTCAAGCAGTGGGCCCTCGCCAAGGAATTTACGCTCGCCGATCATTTTTTCCACGCGGCGTTCGGCGGCTCGATGCTCAACCATTTCTTCCTGATCTGCGGTTGCGCGCCGGTTTTCGACAATCCGGTGGAGGCGACCAAAAAAAAGTTTCTGCCAAAGCTCGCGACGATCAAGGACGGGCAGGGCGCCGATCTCGCTATTCGCGAGCGCGAAGAGGACTCTCCGCCAAGCGTGCTTGACGGGCCGCCGCGGCATAAGCGGTTTGGCCGACTGACGATCGACCTGGAGGCGATCGGCACGCTGCAGCCAGGCAATGCGGTTTCCAAACATGACAAGACGGAAGCGCAAGAGCGTCTGCCGCCGGCGCACGCGCCGACGATTGGCGACCGGCTGACAGAGAAGAACGTCACTTGGGCTTGGTACGCGGGCGGCTGGCGCGATGTCATCGAAGGCCGGCTCAAGCCGTATGAGGACAAGCCGGACGCCTTCCAAACCCACCATCAGCCGTTCGCCTATTTCGCCAATTACGCCGAAGGTCGAGAAGGCCGCGCCCATCTCAAGGACGCCGACGAGTTCTACCGGGCCCTCGAAAAGGGCGAGCTGCCGCAGGTCAGCTTCTACAAGCCGCTGGGCGTCTTCAACGGGCATCCGGACTATTCGGATCTGGCGGCCGGGGACGCCCATGTCGGAGACGTCGTCGCGCGGCTGCGCAAGAGCCCGAACTGGGCCGATATGCTGATCATCGTCACGGCCGATGAAAATGGCGGGTTCTGGGATCACGTCGCGCCGCCGCGCCGCGATCGGTTCGGCCCGGGAGTCCGGGTGCCGACGCTGATCATCTCTCCCTTCGCCAAGAAGGGCTTCGTCGACAAGACCGTCTACGACACGCTCTCGGTGCTGCGCACGATCGAACTCCGTTTCGGCGTCGCGCCGCTTTCCGAGCGCGACGCAAGGGCGACGGATCTGCGCAACGCCCTAGTCGCGCCGTGAGTTCCGCTCGATTTCCGCAAGAGGCTCTGTCCAACTGGCGAGGAGACCGCCGCAAACAGCCACGGTTATGCCAAAAAATTGCTGCTGATGGCGCCACGCAACGTAACTAGCTGATACAGCTAGTTTTATGCCATATCCGTGCAAGCGCCTCCGTAGTCCTACCCAGCCCTTACAGGTGGTTATAAAACTATCCACTAGGGTTGCATTAGCTATTCGATAGATTGTTTTGCTCTATACTAATGGGTATTGTGATTATCGGGGGTTATTGGAATGTTGCGGCACGCTGAG